>JBFFGY010000230.1:0-5010 GCA_041557215.1 Alphaproteobacteria bacterium | reverse complement strand
TTGCCGATCCGGTCAGCGATGCCCTGGCAGTGGGAACCGTTGCGCTGGCCACTGTGTTTCTGACGCCCGCGCCGATCGGCCGTTTCCTGCCGTCGCCGCTTATTGCCCTGGGGCTGGGCACGCTCATGGCTATGTTCCTGTTCACGGACGCGCCGATTCTGGCCAATGTGCCGACGGGATTGCCCAGCCTGCAACCGCCGACCTTCACCGTCGAGGCTTTCCCGGACATCGTCGGATCGGCGCTGGTGCTGGCGCTGCTGGGCTCCCTGGACAGCCTGCTCACTTCACTGATCGCCGACAACATCACCCGGACCCATCATGATTCAGACCGGGAACTGATCGGCCAGGGTATCGGAAACCTTGTGGCCGGTCTGATTGGCGGCCTGCCTGGCGCCGGCGCGACCATGCGCACCGTCGTGAATGTCAGGGCCGGGGGGCGCACGCCGATCTCCGGCGCGCTTCATGCCATTGCGCTGCTGGCCGTGGTCCTGGGGCTGGCGCCGCTGGCCGAGCATATCCCGCATGCGGCGCTCGCCGGGATACTCTTCAAGGTTGGCATCGACATAATCGACTGGGATTATCTGCGGCGTGTTCGCCGCGCCCCCCGGATTGAAGTTTTCTTCATGCTCGTGGTGCTGGGGCTCACTGTTTTCGTCGACCTGATCGTGGCTGTCGGCGCCGGCATGTTCCTGGCCAGCCTGCTTTTCGTGAAAACCATGGCGGATCTGCAAAGCGAGAACATTAGGGCTATTACGGGTGAAACCGAGAATTCCCCGCTCAGCGATGACGCACGCGCCATTCTGCGGGCGGCGGGCGGCCGGTTGCCGCTGTTCCACCTCGAAGGTCCGATGAGCTTTGGGGTCGCCAAGGGTATGGGGCGCAGCTTCTCGGTCGCCGAAAAGTTCGAAGCCACAATTTTCGACCTGACGGATGTGCCGATGATCGATTCCAGTGCCGCGCTGGCTCTCGAATTTGCGATCCGTCATGCGCGCCAGGAAGGCCGTCCGGCTTTCCTGGCCGGTGCGCGACCGCCGGTTGACCGGGTGCTCGACCGCGTCGGGGTCTATGATTACCTGCCCGCCGACCATCGCTTCGCCACCAGGGCGGACGCGTTGCAGGCCGCGCTGCACCATGTCGGCCCCGCCGACGAAAGCTAGGGCCGGTCCATCCGACTAAAGAAATGCTCTATTCTGGCTCGCCCAGCCAGTCGCGGCGCCATATCGCCCATTCGGCTTCGTCGGTGGTCCAGTTGGCGTATACCGCGGCGCCGAATGATTCGCTTTCCGGCGGTGCGGCCAAGGCCAGCCCGATGCCGATCCCGCGCAGGCCGGACCGCATATTCTCGGCCAAGGGGTGGAAGCCGAAATGTTCCTCTTCATAGGTCGGCACGCCCATGAAGAGCGTGGTGTCCAGGCCGATGATTTCGCGCAGGCGCCAGGTTTCCCAGGCCACGACGGCGCCATACATCCAGTCGGCGGGCATGGCGGTGTCGTACATCATTACGGCGATCTGGTCGGTGCGTGCCGCCACCTCGCGATAATAATTCGCGCGCCACAGGCCGGCCTGCCGGACGAAAAGGCGGGCTACATATTCCAGGCCGGGAAGCGGGGCCAGTTCATCCGTCGCCATCGACAGAAATCTGCCCCTGGCCCGCGTCACGGCCGCGCTTTCATCCAGCAGGGCCAGCATGTGCGGATCGCCGGAATGGACCGGTTCGATATTGTAATGGATGCCGTCGAAACCGAGTTCGACGAAGTTCGCCGCGGTTGCCACGATATTGGCGCGCGTGGCGCCAATCGAGATATCCAGGGGTCCGCCGCCCTTCTTCTCCACTTGGCCGATCCAGACATGCAGCATGACATCGGGCGCGCGTTCGCACATGGCGTCAAGCAATAGCCCCGCATATGGGTATTTTTGCGGCGAAATCAGGCCGTCGCCGGTAAGCGGCCCGACATGGAAATAGACATCGCTGATGCGGTGGCGCCGAAGATGTGCCGCCAGCTCGTCATATGCCTGATCGTTGTGCGCCTCGCCGACCCAGCGATGGCCCGCCCATAGCGCGTTGGGTGAAGTCAGGGCCCGCCTCAGCCGACGGCGCGTAACGGTACAGCAGCCACGCGCCGGCCATCAGCAGCATCGAGGCCGCAATCAGGCCGGCGCCCAGGATCGCCAGAAACCGGAATATCCGCCGGAACGAACGCGGTAAAGTTCTCGCCATCCTTATTGCCCCCTTCGACATTGCAGCAACGATGACGCCGAAATGGGCCGCCGGCATGACGAATTGCGGCAGGACAGGGGAATCCGGGCGAAGAAAAAAGACCGGGACACTTGGCCCCGGCCTTTATCCGATTAACTGTGCGCAGGTTATGCTGCGTTCAATGTCACCGGCACTTCGCGATGGACCTCGGCCTCGTAATCTTCCATCAGGGTCTTGGTCAACTGGCCCGGCGTGAAATTGTACTCACCGATTTCGCTGACCGGGGTGACCTCCACCGCAGTTCCCGTCAGGAACACCTCGCTCGCCTGGCCCAGTTCCTCGGGCATAATGGCGCGCTCGATCACCTCGATCTGGCGGGCCTTGGCCAGCGCGATCGTGGTCCGCCTGGTGATGCCGTCCAGGAAGCAGTCCGGCTTCGGCGTATGCAGCTTGCCCTCGATGTTGAGGAAAATATTGGCCCCGGTCGCCTCGGCGATCTGACCGCGCCAATCCATCATCAGGGCATCGTTGTAGCCTGCGGCCTCGGCCTTGTGCTTGGAGAGCGTGCAGATCATGTACAGGCCGGCTGCCTTGGATTTCGCCGGGATCGTCCGCGGGTCGGGCCGGCGCCAGTCCGACCACTGCATGCGGATGCCCTTCATGCGGGCTTCGGGCGAGAAATAGGCCGGCCATTCCCAGGCGGCGATCGCCAGGTGGATCTTGGAGTTCTGGGCCGAGACACCCATCATTTCCGACCCGCGCCAGGCGATCGGGCGGACGTAGGCATCCTTGAAGCCGTGCGAGGCGACCACCTGCTTGCAGGCTTCGTCGATCTGCTCGACCGTCCAGGGGATTTTCATGTCCAGCAGGCGTCCGGACTCCAACAGCCTCTCGGTATGTTCGGTGAGCTTGAAAATGCGCCCGTCATAGACGCGCTCGCCCTCGAACACGGCTGACGCATAATGCAGGCCATGGCTGAGAACGTGAATGTTGGCATCCTTCCAGTCGATCATTTCGCCATCGAACCAGATGGAACCCGGGCGGTCGTCAAAGGGCATCATGGACATGCGGTAACCCCGAAAAAGCTGTTATATCCTTGTTGCGGCTGGGCCTTTTAACGGCATTGGCGAACAATAGAGTCTGAAAACGCCCGAAAATTGTTCGATTATGTCGTTTGGGCCTTGCGTTCAGATAACATTCTGTAGCATATAAGTCAACATGGCTGACATAAAATCAACATCGCATGGCGCATCGAAACTGGCGGCAAGCCCCCTGTTCCTTCGCGACGAGGAGCTTCGACAGGCGATCGAAATGCTGTTCTTCGGCTACCGGGATTTTACCGGCGTGGCCGACGAGATCCTGGCGGACTATGGCTTCGGCCGGGCCCACCACCGCGCCATCTATTTCATCGGCCGGCATCCCGGCATGACCGTCAGCGACCTGCTCATGATACTCCGGATCACCAAGCAGAGCCTGAACCGGGTGCTTGGGCAACTGATCGAGGAGGGCTATGTCCTGCAACAGCAGGGCGTGCGCGACCGGCGGCAGCGCCTGCTCAGCCTGACCGCCAAGGGGCGGGCGCTGGAAGAACGCCTGTCGGCGGCGCAGCGCGCGCTGATCGCTGGCGCCTATCGCGAAGCCGGCGCCGAGGCCGTAGAGGGTTTCCGCAAGGTTCTGCTGGGCATCATGAAGAGCGACGAGGACCGGGCCCGTTTTGAACGCGCCATGCCGCCGCGCCGCTAGGGCAAAATCCGATCGCACTGAACCAGTGCGATTCAGTTCGATCGGGTGAAATTACCCGCTTATTCAAAAGGCGAGCAGCTTTATCCGCGCAAATGGAATTGCGGGAAGTGATTCCAGTTGCGCGGATGCTGCTCTAGCGAGCCGGTGCCGTCGGCCCTATAATCGCCGCCATGGACGAGCTTCAGCATATTCTGGTGGTCGACGACGATAATCGCCTGCGCGATTTGCTGCGGACCTATCTCAGCAAAAACGGTTTCGCGGTCAGTGCGGCGGAAGACGCCGGCACCGCGCGGCGTTATCTCGAATCGATGGCGTTCGACCTGATCGTGCTGGACGTGATGATGCCCGGGGAAACCGGCCTGGAATTTGCGCGATCGCTACGCCAGACGAGCAATAACGTGCCGATCCTGATGCTGACGGCCATGGGAGAGGCTTCGGACCGGATCGGCGGGCTTGAAGCCGGTGCTGACGACTATCTGCCCAAACCTTTCGAGCCGCGCGAGTTGCTGCTCCGGATTCAGACCATCTTGCGGCGGGCGACGGCGCCGGCACCGTCTCGCGAGACCGCCCCCAACCATGTGAAGCTTGGCAATTTCATTTTCGATCGGGCGCGGTCGCTGCTGGAGCGCGAGGACAAGATCATACGGTTGACCACGGCCGAGGCCAGCCTGCTGGCCGCCCTCTCGGAAAGCCCGGGCGAAGTGATGAGTCGCGAGGCATTGACCGAGCGCTGCATGATCGACGGCGGAGACCGTGCGATCGATGTGCAGGTCACGCGTCTGAGGCGCAAGATCGAGCCGGACCCCAAGACGCCGCGGTATCTGCAAACGGTACGCGGCCACGGCTACGTCCTGCGCAATCAGGGGCGTGTCGCAAAAGCCCACCTCCACCGGCGCCGACGGCGTCGACACGTCGACCACCCGCAGACCGGCGTACCCAGCGGCGACGTAGGCGTACTGCCCGACGATGGTCACGCCGTGGACGTGCCCGGGCAGGGGAGCGGTCTTGCCCACCAGGGTGAGCGAACCGGGCACGGAAACGTCGAGTACCGTCAGCCGGGGTCCTTCCCC
>JBFFGY010000229.1:0-5023 GCA_041557215.1 Alphaproteobacteria bacterium | reverse complement strand
GGCTTCGAACGGCCACTACGAAACCGTCCAGTTGTTGTTGCGTTCGGGCGCCGACGTCAATATTCAGGACTATACTGGGCGTGGCGCTCTGGGCTGGGCCCGCGGCGGCCGCGACCGACGCATCGAACAGGCGCTGGAAGAAGCGGCGCGCCGGATTGAGTGACAGCTACCCCTTCCGCGGCCTCAGCACATGATGGTGGTCGGCGGCGTAGAGGCGGCTTTCGTCGAAATCGGTCTCGCCCAGCGCGCGGCCGACCAGGATCAGGGCGGTGCGGGTGATGCCGGCCGCCTTTACCTTTTCCCGGATATCGGCCAGCCGGCCGCGGATAATCTGCTGGTCCGGCCAGGTCACGCGGTAGGCAACGACGACCGGGCAGTCTTCGCCGTATAGGGGGCTTAGCTCGCGCACCACGCGGGCGAGGTTGTTGACCGACAAATGGACCGCCAGCGTCGCGCCGCTGCGGCCCAGCGTTTCCAGATCCTCGCCCTCGGGCATCGATGACGAGCGCACCGCGGTTCGGGTCAGGATCACGGTCTGGCTGATTTCCGGCAATGTCAGTTCCGCCCCCAGCGCGGCCGCGGCCGCGGCAAAAGCGGGAACGCCGGGTGTCACATCATAGGGGATTCCCAGCGCGTCCAGGCGCCGCATCTGCTCGGCGATCGCGCCGTAGAGCGAGGGATCGCCGGAATGGACGCGGGCAACGTCCTGTCCGGCCTCGTGCGCGGCCTGCATCTCGGCGATGATCTCGTCGAGATGCATCGGCGCGGTATCGACCACCCGCGCCCCGGCCGGCGCCTCGGCCACGACCTCGGCCGGCACCAGCGACCCCGCATAAAGCACCACCGGGCAGCGCCGGATGATATTCAGCCCGCGCACCGTAATCAGGTCAGCCGCCCCCGGCCCCGCGCCGATGAAATGGATGGTCATGGCAAGCAGTTTCTTAACCGCAGAGAGCGCGGAGAGGCGCGAAGGGCCCCTATTCGGATGGTCCTGGAATGGAAGGGGATATGGGGATAAGGGGAGATGAGGGGATCACGTTTCGTCACTGAGAGTCACTCTCCTATAATCGGCTTTGCTTCCGTGGAAATTAATTAGCAATCCCGTCTTGATTCCACTGGATTTCAAGTAAGCCCTGATCTGCGCGTAATGGTTCTTGTTCAGCGCTTCTACCGCCTTCAGTTCCAATACGACCTCATCGTCTACCACAAGATCCAGTCTGTGCAGGCCGACTGGCTGTGTTTTGTAGTAGAGATGAATTTCCTTTTCATGCTCGACCCGAAACCCGCGGTCTTGCAACTCAATCTCAAGGGCGCTTCTGTACACGCCCTCAAGGAACCCTGGCCCCAACAGCTTGTGGACATTAATAACCGCTTCGATGATCGCCTGCGTCAGCCGATCTGTATCAGGCCTCTCGGACATCTTCCCTCATCCCCTCTTATCCCCACATCTCCTTCATTGGCATCCTTCGGTTCTTGCTTCGGTTCATAAGGACTATCACATCTTCTTCTCATATCCTCTGGGGGTGAAGACATGTCGGGTTTTTGTCTGGCTGGTCTGGCTGTTGCCGATCATGACCAGGGTCAGCATATCGACGGTTTCGGTGTCGAAATCGGCGAGGGTCGTGATCGTGACAGACTCGTCCACACGGCCGAGATTGCGGGCAAGGATGACCGGTGTTTCCGGAGGCCGGGCGGTGGCGAATATATTCTTCGCGCGGGGCAGCAGCTCGCGCCGGCGCTGGCTCTGCGGGTTATAGAGCGCGGTAACGAAATCGGCCTCCGCCGCAGCCTGCAGGCGCTTGAGGATCGTCTCTTTCGGCGTCAAAAGGTCGGAGAGCGAGATGGCGCAGAAATCGTGGCCCAGGGGCGCGCCGGCGCGTGCGGCCGCCGCCTGCAGGGCGGAGATGCCTGGCATGACGGTCACTTGGACGCGGTTCCAGTCGGGCCGGGTTTCGCGGTCCAGCAGTTCGAAAACCAGGGTCGCCAGCGCATAGATACCCGGATCGCCGGAACAGACCAGCGCGATAGATTTTCCTTCGGCCGCCAGATCGAGGGCAATACGCGCGCGGGCTTCTTCCTCGCCGAGTTCGGAGCCGTGGCGCGGCTTGCCGGCAATCAGCCCCTCGACCAAATCGAGATAGAGCCCGTAGCCGACGACTTCCTCCGCTGCGGCAAGCGCATTGGTGACCTCGGGCGTCCGCCAGCCGTCGCTGCCCGGCCCGACGCCGACCACTGCGAGCCGTCCCCGGGCGCGGCCGGCCGCGCGGGCATTGATCGGCATGGGGCTGCGGGCGATGGCGCAGGTTGCGCGTTCCGATTTGCGTTTCGGCACGACCAGTTCCGCATCCGGCCCGGCCAGCGCCAGCGCCGCCCCCTCGGCCACGCCATGGCAACCGACCTCCCGGAAGACGGCCTCGGAAGGATTGGCCAGACGCGGGGCCTCGGCCTCAAGTTCCGCCGCGGTGAAGAAGTGCGCAGGTAATTCCATCCTTTCCGCACTGTCCAGCACTGCCTCCTCGTCAGATTTCAAATCCAGCGAGGCGACAGCGGCGACAGCGCCAGAGGCGAGCTCGGCTTCGGCCAGGGTGTCGTCGATCAGGGCCTGCAATTCCCGGGTGTCCGCGCCGCGCTCGCAACCGACGCCAAGCGCCAACACCGGCGGATGGACCACCAGAGTTTGATCGTCCTCGCATCCGGCGCGGTCCGTGACCAGCAACGTCAACTCGCCGGAATCGGAGAACAGCGCCGGGTCGGGCCAGGAACCGTCGCCGGCTTCCACAGCGAGTTTCACCGGCTCGCTCGCCAGCAACGCCGCCGTCAGCGATTTGGCCATTTCCGGATTGGCGACGGTCCAGCCGCGCGGGGGTTCGTCCAGCGCCAGGCCGAGGCCGAGGTCTCCGGCCGTGGTGATTGCAGCCTGACCACCGAGGATTTCTGCTATCTGCCGGGCAAGGCGGTTGGCGCCGCGATGGCCGCCCAGCAAAGGCACCACGGCGGACCCGTCCTCGGCCAGGGCGACGACCGGCGCTTCCGTTCTCTTGTTTGCCAGATTGGGCGCCAATGCACGGATCGCGATTCCGGCAGCGAAAATCCCGACGATGGCTTGTCCTTCGGCGAACAGTCCCCGCAGATGGGCCATCGCATCGGTAAAGGGCACGTCCGCCCCATCGGCACGGCCCGCCAGCCCATGCACGACCGCGCCGTCCAATTGCCCCTGCAGTCCGCGGGCCAGTTCCAACCCGCGCCGGCTCAGCGTCACGATCGCGATGGTCATCGCCAGGCCTCGCCGCGGCGATGGACGAGAATCAGCGAGAAATAGGGCGCCTTGCCCTGCGCGGCCTCGACAAAGGGCAGCACGGTCTGGTTTTCCATCGTCGCATATTCGACATAGCGCGCCGAATTGGACAGCCCCAGCCGGTCGAGCACACGCCGCAGCTTGTCGATATGGCGGCCGACCTTGATGATCACGGCGGCGTCGGCATTGGAAAGCCGGCGCTCCAGTTCGTCCTCCGGCAGCGGCGCGGGGATCACCGACAGCACGTCGTTCTGGGCCGCCAGCGGCGCGCCCAATGCCGCGGCACCCGCCGTCAGCGAGGATATGCCGGGGATGACCCGGACCGGGAATCGGTCGGCCATGCGCCCGAACAGATACATGAAGGAGCCATAGACGAAGGGGTCACCCTCGCAGAGCACGGCGACGTCCCGCCCGGTGGAAAGATGCGCGCCCAGCGTCTGCGCCGCCTCGTCATAGACGCCCTCGACCGGGAAACGGTCGGTGCTGATCGGCATGCGGATCGGAATCTCGATGCGCCCTTGCGGCAGATGCGGCGCGGCAATCCGGTGCGCCATGCTCTCCCCCTCCAGCGGCGCCGGCCAGGCGATGACCGGCACCTCCTGCAGCAGCCGGTATGCCTTCAGCGTAATAAGCTCCGGATCGCCAGGCCCGACCCCGACGCCGTAGAGGGTTCCAGACAGTCTGTCAGCCATCAGCCGTCAGCCATCAGCCGGCACTGCATGGCACCGCCGACCAATGAAGGGAGATATGGGGATGAGGGGGATATGGGGATGTTCACTGCAAAGTTATCCGTCGGAAGTCGGCCTTGAACGCCGAGAAATTTACCAGAATGCCAAGTCCCAGTCCGCTCGCAGCCAAGTAGGAGCGAACCTGAGCGTAATGCGCCTTGCTTAGATCATCGACTGTCTTGAGTTCAATGATTACCGAATCCTCCACCACCAGATCGAGCCTATGACGGCCGACAATTTCATCCCGATAGCGGATGATCAGCTCCTTTTCCTTTTCGATCGTCAGGCTACGCCGCTGTAATTCGATTTCCAGTGCGTTTTGATAAATGGATTCAAGAAATCCGGGCCCAAGGGTCCTATGAACATGAATAATACATTGAATAATCTTTTCTCTAAGCGAGCCGCCGCTTAAATCACGGTGCATCCCCATATCTCCCTTATCCCCCTATCTCCCTTCTTACGACGTCAACACGGCGCACAGCCTGCCATTGGGTAACCGTCATCATTGGTTTCCAGCCATGCAGGCGGCCGACGGCGGATAATCTTGAAACTGCCAGGCGCACCATTTCGCCGCCATGTTCGCTGTGGAGTCTGGATAAGGCTGCCTCTCCCTCGATGGTGACCGTATTGGCCACCAGGCGGCCGCCCGGTTTCAGCGCTTCCCAGCAGGCTTCGACCAGGCCGTGCGCGCCGATGCCGCCGCCGATGAAGATCGCATCGGGCGTTTCCAGCCCATCTAGCGCCGACGGGGGCTCGCCGTCGATCAGCTTCAGGTCCGGTACGCCCAGCAAGGCTGCGTTGCGGGCGGCCATGGCCAGGCGGTCGGGGTTGTTTTCGATGCCGATGGCACGACCGCCGGCGCGCATCCATTCGATGGCGACGGAGCCGCAACCCGCGCCCACGTCCCACAGCAACTGCCCGGGCAGGGGGGCGAGCGCGGCCAGGGTGGCGGCGCGCACCTCGCGCTTGGTCATCTTGCCGTCATGTTCGAAGGCGTCGT
>JBFFGY010000228.1:0-5033 GCA_041557215.1 Alphaproteobacteria bacterium | reverse complement strand
GGCAGCGCCCCGACATTGGAAGGCGAGTCCTTCGCCCTGAGCCAGTCACCGACGCAACCTCGCGAAGCGGAGAAGAAGAGCACCGCCTCGACCCCGACTGAAAGCCGGTTACGGAAGCAGGAAGAAACGGCGATGGCTCCCACCGCGCCAGGTGCCGGCGCGGTTGCGGAGGCAGAAGAGGATGTGGCCGCTCGCCAGGACAAGCCCGATATGATGTTGAATACACTCGACCTGGCGGAAGAGCCCGGGGTCGTCACCCCGCCGGTCGCGGCCGCTCCCGTGGGCGATGCCGAAGTGGCGGCCAAGCCCGCACCCGATGCCGGCCTCGTCGCCGGCCGGGCCTACAGGGTGCAAATTTTCGCGATCGAGGCGGTACTGGTGGTCGACCCCTCGCAGGCCTCGATGCAGGTGCAGTCGCAGGCCCTGCCCACCGGCGGGCTGGAAGAGCGGCTGGAGGAAGCCCAACGCCTCGCCAGCGGCCGGCCGCTGATCGCACTCTATACCATCGCCACTGGCGATGCCCGCCGCGACTTCGCGCAGGTCCCGCTGCAGCCCGGCCTGACCCAGCAACTGTCCGCCCCACCGCCGCTGGTCGGGCTCTTGGGCGTGCAGGCCAGCCAGTTCGATTTCATCGCCCTGCCGGAGAAGCCGGCACAGTAATCGTGGCGAGAATGTGCGCCGTCAATTACACGCAAGTTTGTTAATGGCCTAATAGAAAGAGATTTTTCGACGGCAACAGAAGTCGTCTGTGTGCCTTCGTATCGTCACTTCTCCGTCCGGCTTGCCCGGATTGCGCCCGCAATATCGTTATTTCCCGGCATTATCGTCACCCTCATCAAAAGCAGATTTTCGACAGGATAATGCAATGGGGCCGTTCCGGCCCGATGGGGGTTTCCATGACTGTTCGCAAATTCATTCCCGTTACCGCCATGACCCTGGCCGTAATTCTCGCGGCCTGCTCGACCGAGGTATATGAATCGGCTGAAACCGCAGGCAGCGAGGCTGCCGAGGCCGCGGCCCCTCCGCCTCCGCCCGCAGCTGCCGGTACCTATGCTCCTCAGGAATACCGAGTTCAAGCGTCGCCCTCGCCGCAGGCTTGCTGCGGTTATGGAGGGGCCTATTGGGACGAAGGCCGCGAATCCTATCCGGAATTCGACAACAACGAGATCAAGCAGGTCGCACTGGATCCGGTCTCGACCTTCTCGATCGATGTCGATACCGCCTCCTATGCGCGGGTGCGGCGCTTCCTGAAGGATGGATACATGCCGCCTGCCGACGCGGTGCGCACCGAAGAGCTGGTCAATTATTTCAAATATGACTACGCCGCGCCAAAACATCGCGAGACGCCCTTCCAGTCCGATATCGCCCTGTTCGATGCGCCCTGGGACGAGGGCGCGCAGATCCTGCGCATCGGGCTGAAGGGGTACGACATCCCGGCCGACCAGCGCCAGCCGGCCAACATCGTGTTCCTGCTGGACACTTCCGGCTCGATGAATGCCCCGGACAAGCTGCCGCTGCTGCAGAGGTCGCTGCGCATGTTGGTCGAGGAAATGCGCGCGGAAGACCGGGTCGCCATGGTCGCCTATGCGGGCTCGGCCGGCGTGATCCTGCCGCCCACCGAGGCAAGGCATAAATCCACCATCCTTCGCGCCATCGACAATATGCGCGCCGGCGGCAGCACCGCGGGCGGCGCCGGCATTGAACTGGCCTACCGGCTGGCGGCCGAGAGCTTCCGCGAAGGCGCGGTCAACCGCGTCATCCTGGCCACCGACGGCGATTTCAATGTCGGCATCTCCAGCTCCGACCGGCTCGAGAAACTGATTGCGGCCAAGCGCAAGACCGGCATCTATCTGTCGGTACTCGGTTTCGGCAAGGGCAACCTGCAGGACAGCACCATGCAGGCGCTGGCGCAGGCCGGTAACGGCAACGCCGCCTATATCGACAATTACCAGGAGGCCCGCAAGGTGCTGGTCGACGAGATGGGCGGCACGCTGTTCCCGATCGCCGACGACGTGAAGATCCAGATCGAGTTCAACCCGGCCTATGTCGCTGAATACCGGCTGATCGGCTACGAGACCCGGATGCTGAAGCGCGAGGATTTCAATGACGACAAGGTCGATGCCGGCGAGATCGGCAGCGGCCACACCGTCACCGCGTTGTACGAGATCATCCCGCCGGACAGCGCCTCGCGCCGGGTCGATCCGCTGCGCTACGGCACGGAGACGCCGAAGCCACAGGCCGGCATCGAAAACGGCGAACTGGCCTGGCTGAAGATCCGCTACAAGCTGCCCGGCGAATCGAAGAGCGGCCTGACCGTGCAGCCGGTCTATGTGAACGCGCTTACCGCCTTTGCCGAGGCCCCGGCCGATGCTCGTTTCTCCACCGCCGTCGCCGCCTTCGGGCAGTTGCTGCGCGGCAACGAGGCAATGGGCGATTTCTCCTACGAAGAGGCGCTGGCGGTCGCCAACGACGCGCGGGGCAAGGACGCCTTCGGCTATCGCGCCGAATTCACCGGGCTGGTTCGCACCGCGGCCGGGCTGGCGAAGGTGGCCGCGCGCTGAATGTCCACGGCATTGTTTCCTCCCTGCAATGCCAATGGCGCGGACCCGAGATAACTGTCAGGGGATCCACGCGCCCACACTGCCGGCCCTCTCCCCCTCTCCCGGGGGAGGGCCGGATTTTTCCCTTTGCGGTGAACTCCGGTTTCGTCATTGCGAGGAGGCGAAGCCGACGCGGCAATCCAGAATCTCCACAACGGGACTGGATTGCCACGGCGCTATGCGCCTCGCAATGACGGCTGTTACTGCCCGTAAAACCCAACGGGAAGCCCACCGACCATGCTGATCGCCCATCTGCCCGCCGGTTACCTGCTGGCCCGCCGGATCGCGCCGCGCCTGGCCAGGAAGACAGATGACGCACGGCGCCTGATGGCGTTGGGCCTGGCGGGGTCGGTCTTTCCCGATCTCGACATCCTCTATTTCTATTCCCTCGGCGGGCGCCAGACCCTGCATCACGATTACTGGACCCA
This sequence comes from Alphaproteobacteria bacterium, assembly GCA_041557215.1. Classification (GTDB taxonomy): domain Bacteria; phylum Pseudomonadota; class Alphaproteobacteria; order UBA8366; family JADFVY01; genus JADFVY01. The sequence continues at coordinate 2,005 of JBFFGY010000228.1, read as the reverse complement.
TATCCCCGCCTTCTGGCCGGCGGTCGCGCTGGGCGCAGCGATGCTGCTTTGGCTGGCCCGAGCCGCCATTCCCTGGCGCGAAGGCCTGACCTTCCTTGCCGGAATCTGCCTCCATCTGGTCCTCGACACACCGACCGGCGGCATCCTGTGGGGCTGGCCGATCAGCCAGCAGCGTTTCCTGCTGGTCGAAATTCCCGCCCGCTTCGACTGGTGGGTCTGGAGTTTCGTCCTGCACTGGTCATTCCTTTTCGAACTGGTGATCTGCGCCCGGGCGGCCCATGAATTCCGTGTGATCGACCGCTTTCGGGATTTGAAGCGCGCGCTGCGATAGCGTATGGTCGTCCGGAAGCGGGAGAGGACCGAATGAAAACCGATGGCATGACACCGGACGAGATCAACGCGCGCCACGCCGAGAAGATGGCCAAGCGCAAGGCCGCGCGCGACAAGATCCTGGCGACCAAGACCAAGGAAAAGGGCCTGTTGATGGTCCATACCGGCAAGGGCAAGGGCAAGAGCACCGCCGCGATGGGGCTTGCCGCGCGCGCCGTCGGCAACGGCATGAAGGTTGGCATCGTGCAGTTCGTTAAGGGCGTCTGGGAGACCGGCGAACGCAAGGTGCTGGAACATTTCCCCGATCTTTGCGTGATGAAGGCGATGGGCGAGGGCTTCACCTGGGACACCCAGGACCGCGCGCGCGACATCGCCGCGGCGCAAAAGGCCTGGGCCGCCGCGAAGGAGATGATGGCGGACGAGAGCTACAAGATGGTCATCCTCGACGAGCTGAACATCGTCCTGCGCTATGATTACATCGACCTCGACGAGGTGGTGGAGACGCTCCGCAACCGGCGGCCGGACCTGCATGTGGTGGTGACCGGGCGCAACGCGAAGGAGCCGCTGCTGGAGGCTGCCGACCTGGTGACCGAAATGACCGAGCACAAGCATCATTTCCGTGACGGCGTGAAGGCGCAGCTCGGCATTGAATTTTAGGGCGCCCCGCCCGAAATTCGCCATAGTGGCATGAGAAAAGGCTAACGGATTTCACATTGTCATGGGCGCGGCCGTCCTGCCGCGCCGAACCGGGAGAGTAAGCGATATGATCAAACGTCTGACCGTGATGGCCGGGGTGCTTGGCTGGCTCCTGACCGTGGCGCATCCTGCCTCTGCCGTAACCCCGACCGAGGAACTGGTCGTGAAGGCCCAGTGGACCGTCGAGGAAATGGCCAAGAACCAGGAATTCGGCCAGTATGTCCGCAAATTCATGAAGAACGCCAAGGGCGTGATGATCGTGCCCAACATGGTCAAGGGCGCGTTCATTTTCGGCGGCGAAGGCGGCAGCGGCGTGTTGCTGGTTAAGGGCGCCAACGGCGCCTGGAGCTATCCGGCCTTCTATACGCTGGGCGGGATCAGCTGGGGCCTGCAGGTCGGCGGGTCCGCCTCGCAGATCATGATGCTGCTGATGACCGACCGCGGCGTCAAGGCGATGGTCGAGGACAAGAAACTGAAAATCGGCGCCGATCTGGGCGCCGCCATGGGCCCCGTCGGCGGCGGGGCCGAGGCTGCCGCCACCCTGGGCAGCGCCGACGTGCTGGTCTGGTCGCTTTCCAAGGGCGCCTATCTGGGCATCAGCCTGGAGGGCTCGATAGTCGAGCCGCGCGAGGGGCTGAACAAGGAATATTACGGCGCCGAAGTGGGGTCGCGGCCGATCGTCATGGAAGGCAAGCACCGGAACCCCCACGCCGATCCCCTGCGGCGGGCGCTGTCCAGCCTGCCGGCGGAGTGAGGGGGCGGTCGCAACTCTGTTAGGGGATTCCTGCGCTGTTCCGACTTTCGTCATTGCGAGGAGGCGAAGCCGACGCGGCAATTCAGAGTGCCCGCGTCGAGACTGGATTGCCGCGGCGCGTTGCGCCTCGCAATGACCGCGGATATTCACCTGAAAGTCGGTCCGGCTTGCGCCGTCGTCCCACCCCCTCCCCAACCCCTCCCCCGCCCAGGCGGGAGAGGGGCT
>JBFFGY010000227.1:0-5040 GCA_041557215.1 Alphaproteobacteria bacterium | reverse complement strand
GTGCGGATCGGTACGCTCGAAACGCTTGAAAACACGGTCATGATCTTCGGGCGCTATGCCGATGCCGGTGTCCGACACGGTCAGGAACATTTCTTCCGGTGTTCGCTCGGCCGCCAATGTGATGGTGCCGCCGGCCGGCGTGAACTGGATGGCGTTGGAGACCAGGTTGAAAAGCGCCTGGCGCAACCGCACCGTATCGGCCTCCATCAATCCGATGCCCGCCGGACAATCGACTTCGATCTTCAGACCGGCCTGGTCGATCCGCTCGCGTGCAAGCTCGGCCAGGGATTCCATCAGCGCCCCTATATCCACATCCTGCAGGTCGAGCGACATGTAACCGGCCTCGATCGTGGCCAGGTCGAGGATGTCATCGATCAGCGCCATCAGGTGGGTCGATGCCTGCAATATGCATTCGACATATTCGGCTTGTCGCTCCGTAAGCTCGCCGAAATAGCGATTGTCGAGCATTTCCGTGAAGCCGACGATCGCGTTTAACGGGGTGCGCAATTCGTAACTTACATTTCCGATGAATTCGGACTTGATCCGGTCGGCATTCTCAAGCGCGATATTGCGATCGCGCAGGGCCCGTTCCACGCGGGCGCTGTCGGAAATGTCCACGAAGCTCAGCAGCGTGTTTCCGTCGGGAAGGGGTACCGCAGCATATTTGATGACGGAGCCGTCCGATCTGTATAGCCGGCCAGTGTGAGATATTCGATCTGTCACCATCAGGATGATGCGCTGCTTCAAGCGGGGCCAGTTTACATTGTCCAGGAAATATCCGCGCGCCGACTCCACCAGTTCGCTGATATGGGGCCCTCCGGCCATCTGGTCTTCTGAATAGCCCCATATTCGGCCGACTTCGGGGTTGAACAGTTTAAGCCTGCCGTCGCCGCCAAACACCGCCACGCCTTCATACAGCTTGTTCAGTGTTTCGCGCTGGACCTCGATCATGGTGTTGTAGGAACTCTCCAGCGCCAGGCGGTCGGTAACGTCCTCCAGCGCGAAGACCAGCCCGCCCAACGGATGCGGTGAAGCGACGAAACGCAACGTGGTTTCGTCTGGCAGATGCAGCAGTTCCTCGACCGGATCGATCAAGGTGGTGAACCAGCGGTCCTGCTCGGCCTTGAAGGCGGGGAAATCGGCATATTCCGGCAGGCGCCGGCTCTCGCGCAGCCATTCCAGAATCTCGCTGAGGCTGGGCTCCCCCTCCAGTTTGTCCTGGTCGATCGTGGTCAGCTTGGCGTAGGCCGTGTTGAAGAATTTCAGCCGCTTGTCCGCCCCGAAGATTGCGATCGCCGTGCTCAAACCTTCCAGGACGTCGGCATGGGCCGCGATATGGTCGGCCAGCTGGTCCTGCATCGCTTCCAGGGCCGTGGCATCCGCGGCGCAGCCGCCCACTCTCAGCGGCATGCCGTCCAACGGCATTTCGGTGAACTCCAGCAGGCGGCGATTGCCGCCGATCACGACATGATGGCTCTCGGATTGCGCCATGGCGGTTCTGGCCGCCGATTCCGCCAGTGCGCGGCCGCCATGTTCGATATAGCCTGATCCAAGCTCTATCTGATCCTTCAGAATCGCGTCGCGGCTTCTGTCCACCGCCTCCACATAGGCATGATTGACGCCGGCCAGCCGGTGCGTCTCGTCCCGCCACCATGCCGGCATCGGGATCTTGTCCAGAAGCGACCGCAAGGTGGCGGCTTCCTGCGATTTGGCGGCCAGTTTCCCTGAGGCCTTCAGTAGGTCGGTCGCGTCATCCACCCACAGCAGGTCGATCCCTTCCAGCCTCTGGCCCCGCAGCGTCACTGCCGTCTCTTCGGATATCCTGTATTGTTCGCGGAACTCTGCGCCGTTGGTGTGAAGCCGGCCGAGAACCGGGGCCAGACGTTCGCGCTCCGATGCTGCCAGCGCTGCCAGAACGATTCTGTCGGCTTCCGCAACGCTGACTTTGCCGGGATTGCGTGCCATTTCCAGAAGTTCCACTGCACGAGCTGAAAATTCCGCCCCTTCGGTGTTCCAGCGAACCAGTCCGGTCGGCGAGGCGTCCAGTAGTTTACCGGTGGCCGTCGTGGACGCCCGGCTGCGGGCGGTTGCGGCCCGAACGGCAAACAACAAATAGAGGATAACGCATATCGTCGCCGCCAGGGCGCCGGCCAGGGACAGGGCAACGGGCATGGATACCGTTTCCGCGGCATGGGCCGGGGAGCCGGAAAACAGGAGCGCCGGGATCGACGCGCCGGCGCATATTGTTAACCCTCTGTTCGTCACGTGGGCCAGTTTAGGTAAGCGATGGGCCCTGCACAAGCAACCTTGCGTCCATACGCCGTTGTTTTGCGGAAAAAAATGCCGCTGCCCGTCGTCGTCGGACATCCGACGGGCTCAAAACAGAAAGCCCCGGCATCGGTGCCGGGGCTTTCCATGGCATTCTGCGAACGTCGCCTCAGTAACGATAATGTTCCGGCTTGAACGGGCCCTGCAGCGGCACGCCGATATAGTCGGCCTGCTGCTGGGACATTTCCGTCAATTCCACGCCCAGCTTGGCCAGATGCAGCATGGCGACTTTCTCGTCCAGATGCTTCGGCAGGACATAGACCTGCTTTTCGTAATTATCGGGATGCTGCCACAGCTCCATCTGCGCCAGCACCTGGTTAGTGAAGCTGGCGCTCATCACGAAGCTGGGATGGCCGGTGGCGCAGCCCAGGTTCACCAGCCGGCCCTCGGCCAGCAGAATGATGCGGTTGCCATTGGGGAATTCGATCTCGTCCACCTGCGGCTTGACGTTGCTCCACTTGAAGTTCTTCAGGCCGGCAACCTGAATCTCCGAGTCGAAATGGCCGATATTGCAGACGATCGCCCGGTCCTTCATGCTCCGCATATGGTCGACGGTGATGACGTCGATATTGCCGGTGGTGGTCACGAAGATATCGCCGCGCGGCGCGGCGCCTTCCATGGTGACGACTTCGAAACCTTCCATCGCAGCCTGCAGGGCGCAGATCGGGTCGATTTCGGTGACAAGCACGCGGCAGCCGGCGCTGCGAAGCGATTCGGCCGAACCCTTGCCGACATCGCCGAAACCGGCAACCACGGCAACCTTGCCGGCCATCATCACGTCGGTGGCGCGGCGGATGCCGTCGACCAGACTCTCGCGGCAGCCATACTTGTTGTCGAATTTCGATTTGGTGACCGAATCGTTGACGTTGATGGCGGGGAACATCAGCGTGCCCTTTTTCGCCATCTCGTACAGCCTGTGTACGCCGGTCGTGGTTTCCTCGGTGACGCCCTTAATGCATTTGGCGGTCTCGGAATACCAGCCCGGCTTTTCCTGCAGGCGCTTTGCGATCGATTTGAAAAGGGACTCTTCCTCTTCATTGGTCGGCGTGGAAATGACCGAAGCGTCCTTTTCGGCCCGCATGCCGAGATGCAACAGAAGGGTGGCGTCGCCGCCGTCGTCCAGGATCATGTTCGGCGCGCCGCCGTCCGACCATTCGAAGATGCGGTGGGTGTAGTCCCAGTATTCATCCAGCGTCTCGCCCTTCACGGCGAAGACCGGGGTGCCGCCGGCGGCGATCGCCGCTGCCGCATGGTCCTGGGTCGAATAGATATTGCAGGAAGCCCAGCGCACATCGGCGCCCAGCGCCTTCAGCGTCTCGATCAGCACTGCCGTCTGGATCGTCATATGCAAGGACCCGGCAATCCGCGCGCCCTTCAGGGGCTGGGCCGCGCCAAATTCCTCGCGCAGCGCCATCAGGCCTGGCATTTCGGTTTCGGCAATGTTCAGTTCCTTGCGGCCCCAATCGGCGAGACCGATATCCTTGATCACATAATCCTGCGCACTCATGGCGAAATTCCTTCGAAGGTCCTGTTTCAAGCGGCCAGCCCTATAGCAGTGTCGGCAGCGGTTGGCAAGGCTTATATAAAGATATCTTTATGTTTTTCTGTTAAAGGAAAACCAATGGTTACGGGCCGCCAAATCAGGCCAAACCGTTGAAATCGTCCAGCAGGGCGGCAATGTGGCCCGAATCGGCCTGGCTCATGATGATCTCGGCGCGCATGGTGGCGGCAGTCAGGTCTATCTGGCGAATCCGCTGTTTGACCCTCGGCAGGCTGAGGCCGGCCATCGACAGTTCCCGAACCCCCAGTCCAAGCAACAGTGCCGTGTAACGCGGATCGCCCGCGATCTCGCCGCATACGCTGACCGGGATGCGGGCGCGCATGCCGGCCTGAATGGCGAACTGGATCAGCCGCAGTACGCCCGGATGCAGTGGGTTATAGAGATGCGCCACCTGTTCGTCCGCGCGGTCGATTGCCAGCGTGTACATGGTCAGGTCATTGGTGCCGATCGCGAAGAAATCCACATGGGCGGCCAGCGCGTCGGCGGCCAGCGCCGCGCCGGGTACCTCGATCATGACGCCAAGCGGCGGTATGGGGTCGGCAATTTTTACGCCGCGCCGTTTCAGGCGCTTGACGACACGCGACAGGATTTCCCTGGTCTGCCTTATCTCGCCGGTTCCCGCGATCATCGGTAAGAGAACCCGGACCGGGCCGTGGGCTCCCGCCCGCAGGATGGCGGCGAGCTGGGTCTCGAACAGTTTCACCTGTTTCAGCGACAGGCGTATGGCCCTCAGACCCAGCGCCGGATTGACCGGGTCGCCAAGATGCTTGCCGAGCGAATAGGCCAGCTTCTCGCCGCCGACATCCAGCGTCCGGATCGTGACCGGCCGCCCACCCATCGCCGCGATCAGGCCCGTAAGCGCCTCGTACTGCTCGTCCTCGTCGGGCGGCGTGTCGCGATTCATGAACATGAATTCGGTGCGAAGCAGGCCAACTCCCTCAGCCCCCACCGCCAGGGCGCTGTCAACTTCGCGCGGCAGTTCGAGGTTCGCCTGCATCTTGACCAGGGTGCCGTCGCTGGTTTCCGCGGGCAGGTCGATCAGCCGGTCCAGTTGCCGCCGTTCGCGCTCGAGCGCCTTTCGGCGGGCCTGGTAATCCTTCAGCGTATCGGTTGCCGGATCAACGATGATTCGGCCGGTCGTACCGTCTACG
>JBFFGY010000226.1:0-5042 GCA_041557215.1 Alphaproteobacteria bacterium | reverse complement strand
TGGTCCACGGCGCAGGCGAGCTGGGCCTGGTGGGGCAGATTGCCGGCCGGCTACCACGCGCGGCCAACTATCCGGGCGGCGCGTTATCTCAGGAAATGCTAGGCGGCGCGGCGCGGTTCTATCTCGATTCGCTTGGCAAAATCGGCGGTGAGGCTGTGCGCGTGACCGACAAGATGCCTGCCAATTTCCTGCATATCGGTTTGATCGCCCGGCTGTTCGACGGCGCCCGCATCATCCATTGCCGGCGTGACCCGATGGACACATGCCTGTCCTGTTTCATGCAGAATTTCCGGGCGGCCGACCTGGCCTGGACATGCGATCTCGAAGATCTGGCGCATTATTACTGCCAGTACCGACGCATGATGGACCATTGGCGCCGGGTTCTGCCCAGAGGCAGGATGCTGGAAGTCGATTACGAGGGTACCGTCGCCGACCTCGAAGGCCAGGCCCGGCGCATCGTCGCATATGCCGGCCTGCCCTGGGATGACACCTGCCTGGATTTCCACGAGGCGAGGCGATCCGTCGTCACCGCCAGCCATTCCCAGGTGCGGCAGAAGATATATGCCACCTCGATCGGCCGATGGAAACGATACCGCGATGCCGTGATGCCCCTGGCGCGTGGCCTGGAAGCCTGCGGCTGCGGACCAAAGGAGGCTTAGCCGCGAAGGTTCTCGGAGGAAATTTTCGCCGTGCCGCTACTGGCGACTGCCCTGCCACCCATTGCAGCTATGGAGACCTTATATATGAGTTCAGTGGTCGTAATCGCGAGGAGGCGAAGCCGACGCGGCAATCCAGAATACCCACAGCCAAACTGGATTGCCGCGGCGCGTTGCGCCTCGCAATGACAGAAATTGTTGGCCCCAGACGCCCCCAATAAGGAAGACGCCGAATAGAATGACATAGAATGCCAATCGATCTGAACCTTCCCCCGATCTATGATCCGGTCATCCTCGACGGCGGCGATGAAGATGTCCGCGCCCATGCAATCGGCCTGGCCAGGCAAGGTGCCGAGTCGGGGCGGTTCGTCTGGCGGCCCTCGGCGGACCGGATCGAATGCGCCGTCCTGCTGCGTCCCGAAGAGGCGGTGGAGGGAATCCTGCCGGTCGTGCTGGTGGCCTCGCTGGCGATGCTGGATGCGCTGGGGGCCGCCGGGCCGGCGGCCGTGGCCTGCGACCTGCTGTGGCCTGCGACCCTGCGGATCAACGGGGCCTCCATTGGCGGCGTGGCCCTGGACCTGGCGCCCGGCGACGAGCCCGAATGGGCCGTGGTCTCCGCGGCGACCCGCAAGACCGGCGCGCGGGATGTCGAGCCCGGCGAGCGGCCGGATGTGACGTCCCTGGCCGACGAGGGTTTCGGGGAGATGTGCGACAGCGCGCTGCTTGAGGCCTTTGCCCGTTTCCTGCTGGTCTGGATGGATCGCTGGGAGGAAGGCGGGATGCCCGCCATCGCGCCACACTGGCTGCAGCGGGCACGTTCGCAGGTGGACGATACCGTGCTGGCGATCGGCGGGGATCTTCTGGCCGGTGGCATCGAAGGGCTGGACGAATCGGGCGGACTGGTCCTGGAAACCTCGGCGGGGCCACGAATCATCCCGCTTGAGGTCGGCTTGCTGGAAAGGAATCCTGCCGAAATTTGAGGCGCCACGATGCCCCAGCTGGGATCTAGCCCGTTCCGCGCCAAAAATTGTTGCAGATTTGCAACAGCCGCCAACGAAATGTTGCTTGAAATGTATTTTTTTCTTGCAGATGCTCTTGAGAGGGCGTTTGATGCCCCTCGTCGCGGCCGGTTCCGGTGGCGACGACGGAAAACGAATTGCGTTAAACGAAACATCTCGAGGAGAGAGATTCATGAAAAAAGGTCTTCTTGGCAGCACCGCCATCATCGGCGCCACTGTCCTTGCGGCCGGCGTCGCCAATGCGGCCGAAGCGCCGACCTGGAAACTGAACGGCGTTATGAACTTCCAGGTCTACGTTGTCGATCGCGACTCCATTAACCCGGGGCCGAAAACTACCGACGTAACTGACCTGTATTTCGGCGTCGACGAGTCCGAGCTGCATGTCAATGTCAGCGGCACCGCCGACAACGGCCTGAACTACGGCTTCAAGATCGAGCTGCAGACCAACACCGACGACGGCAGCGTGGCCGACGAAGCCCGCCTGCAGCTCTCGGGCGGCTGGGGCACCCTGCAGTTGGGTGACGAAGACGGCGCCGAGGACATCATGAATTACGGCGGCGAAAACGTCATGGGCGCCACCGGCGGCTTCGACGGCGACCAGGACGACGTAGCGTTTATCGGGAATTTTGTCTATCCGTCGATCGCGGGCGACACCAGCGACTCCACGAAGATCAGCTACTTCTCACCGCGCATGTCCGGCTTCCAGATCGGCGCCAGCTTCGCGCCGAACGCCACCGCCGGCGACCCGGCCCCGTTGGACGATACCGTCTTCCAGAACTGGATAGGCGCCGGTGCGAACTACGACAATTCGTTTGGTGGCGTGCGCGTGCGCGCCAGCGCGGTCTATGGCGGGGCGAGCTATGAAGGACCCGGCGCCGTCGAAGACATCTCTTCCTGGGCGGTCGGCGGCATCGTCGGCTTCGGCCCGGTCAGCGTCGGCGCCAACTATGCCGACAACGGCGACTCGGGCGCCGCTGTAGGCTCAGGCTTTGATCACACCTACTGGAACGCGGCCGCCGGCTTCGAGACCGGCCCGATATACCTGGCGGCCGGCTACACCGTTCACGAATATTCGGTGCCCGGGTCTTCTTTTGAGCCAAGCGCTATCTCCGTGACGGCGGATTACAGCGTCGCACCGGGCCTGGGTGTGTATGCCGAATACAGCGCCTATGACGGCGATACTGCGAACATCGACGCTACTGTGTTCATCGCTGGCGCCCAAGTCAGCTTCTGATCCTTACCGATCAAGTAGCTTACGCCTGAGAGAGGGCGGCGGGTTTTCCCGCCGCCCTTTTTCTTTTTTCCTCTCCCGGCCTTCCCGAAAATCGCCCGCTATGGTACCAGCGGCGCGGAGAACTATATCTTTGCCCGTGGCGGGGATGGCCGCGGCAAGCGAGACGGCGGAAGAGGAAGGAATAAATGGAAATCAACGGCAGACGGATCCTGCTCTGCGACTGCGAGCATACGATGGCGCTGGACGGCAAGGCGCTGGCCAAGGCCTGTGCCAGCGGCAATACGCCCGCCGTCGCCAGTCAGCTCTGCCGCGCGCAGCTTGACAATTTCCGTGCCGAGATCGCCAGGGGCGGCCGCGTGCTGGTGGCCTGCACCCAGGAAGCGCCGCTGTTCGACGAACTGGCGGAAGAGGCGGGCGAAGGTGCGGCGGCGCTGGGCCATGTGAATATCCGCGAACGTGCCGGCTGGTCCGCCGACGGCGCCAATGCAATGCCGAAGATCGCCGCCCTGCTGGCCGAGGCCGCCATGGACATCCCGCCCACACCGGCCGTTACCATGGCATCCGAAGGCGTCTGCCTGGTCTATGGCCGGGACGAGATCGCGCTGGAAGCGGCGCGCCAGTTGGCAGACCGGCTGGACGTTACCCTGCTGCTGGACCGTCCGGATGAGATCCAGCCGCCGCGGATCATGGAGGTGCCGGTCTTCCGGGGCACCATAAAGCAGGCGAAAGGCCATCTCGGCGCCTTCGAGATCGGCGTCGACGATTACGCGCCAGCCAGCGTTTCCTCGCGCGCCGGGCTGGAATTCGAATCCTCGCGCAACGGCGCGGTCTCCAGATGTCACCTGATCCTGGACCTCACCGGCGGCGCGCCGCTGTTCCCGGCGGGCGAACGGGTCGACGGCTATCTGCGGCCCGATCCCGGCAACCCGGCGGCGGTCCAGAAAGCGCTGTTCGACCTCGCCGACATGGTGGGCGAGTTCGAAAAGCCGCGCTATGTGAAATACACGCCCGACATCTGCGCCCATTCCCGCAGCATGAAGACCGGCTGCACCCGCTGCATCGACGTCTGCCCGGTTTCCGCCATCGCGCCGGCCGGCGACCATGTGGCGATCGACAATTACCTCTGCGGCGGCTGCGGCGGCTGCAACAGCGTCTGCCCCACCGGCGCCGCGCGCTATGACATGCCGCCGGCCGACGCATTGCTGGACCGCCTGCGCACCATGTTGACGGCCTATCACGCCGCCGGGGGCAAGGACGCGGTCCTGCTGCTGCATGACGAGCGGCACGGTGCCGACATGATCGACGCCATGGCCCGTTATGGGCGCGGCCTGCCGGCCAACGTCCTGCCCTTTGCGGTCAACGAGGTCACCATGGCGGGATTCGACCTGGTCGCCTGCGCGCTCGCCTGGGGCGCGTCGGCCCTGCGCATCCTGGTGGGCCCCGAGCGCCGCGACGAACTGGCAGGCCTGGCCCAGCAGGTCGGCCTGGCCGAGGCCGTGACCGATGGTCTGGGCTATGGCGGCGGAAGGGTGTCCGTGATCGACGAGGCGGATCCGGAAGCCGTGGAACGCTTGTTGTGGGACGGGAGTTTGCCCGCACCCGCGAAGCCCGGCAGTTTCCTGGCGGTGGGCGGCAAGCGCGCGGTAATCGGTCTGGCGCTGGCCCATCTGCACGAGGTGGCGCCGTCGCCGGCCGATGTCGTGGTGCTGCCGGATGGGGCGCCCTTCGGCCGGGTCGTGGTGGAAGAGGCCGGCTGCACCCTTTGCCTGTCATGCGTCGGCGCCTGCCCCACCGGCGCGTTGCGCGACAATCCGGACAAGCCGCAGCTATCCTTCGACGAGCAGGCCTGCGTCCAATGCGGGCTGTGCCGCAACACCTGCCCCGAATCGGTCATGAAACTGGAACCGCGCCTCGCCTTCACGGACGAGGCGCGCCGTGCCGTGGTAGTGAAGGCGGAAGAGCCCTTCGAATGCATCCGCTGCGGCAAGCCCTTCGGCACGAAAAGCTCGATCGAGCATATTTTCGAAAAGCTTGCCGGCAAGAACCCGATGTTCGCAGACGGCGCGATCGCGCGGCGCATCAAGATGTGCGACGACTGCCGCGTGATCGACCAGTTCGAGGCCGGCGACGATC
>JBFFGY010000225.1:0-5048 GCA_041557215.1 Alphaproteobacteria bacterium | reverse complement strand
GGCGCCGGCGTCGCCGGACTGATCCTTGGCAGCTGGGCCGGCCTGTGTGGCCACGAGCGACCGTTCCGGTTCCGCATTATCCGTGTCCGCCACCTTAGCCTCCACCGGTTCGCTTAGCTTGGGCGGCTCAGACGGCTTGGGCGGTTCAGCGGGCCCGCGCGGTTCGGGAGCGCTTTCCTGAGGCTCCGACGGTTTGGCTGCACCGACCTTGGGTTCGGCCGGCTCGGGTTTACTGGCATGGGCTTCGACGGCGAGCTCGTCACGATCCTGTTCCGCGGACTCTACAGCATGCGATGACGCAGGCGATTCGGCCGGTGCCGCCACCGAATCCGAAGGGATCCTTGGCGCCTGCGATTCGCGAGGCAGCAGCGCCGCGCCAATGTGATCGCTCGGAATTGTCGTGACAATATCCTGCCCGGGCTTGTCCTGGCCGGCAGGCGAGAACTCGTCGCGGGCGCAGTCCGCGCATGCGGCTACCGCCAGCACAGTCGATATCGCCATGATCGCGCGACCGAGCGTCATTACCGTCCTTCCCGATTTCGCCGGCCATTGTTTTGGGGTATGCCGGCTTCCAGCGGCACAATCTGCCCCCCCTTCGCAATAACCAAATCTTAACGCCTGGGTGATTTTTTGCGTATTCGCGCGATGGAAATACCGCTATTTAATTGAAATCATGAAGAATCCAAAAACCATCCTGATCACCGGCGCAACCAGCGGCATTGGCGCGGCCCTGGCCCGCGAATATGCCGCGCCGGGCGTGCGGCTCGCGCTGTCGGGGCGCGATCCGGAACGGCTGGCGGCCATTGCCGCGGAAGTGACCGCCGCTGGCGCCGAAGTGGAAACGGCCGTGCTAGATGTCACCGACCCGCAAGTCACCGCGCGCTGGGTGGAAGCCGCCGACCACGCCGCACCGCTCGATCTGGCCATCGCCAATGCCGGTATATCCGGCGGCACCCATGGCGGGGGCGAATCGGTGGCGCAGGCAAACGCCATCTTCGACACCAATATCGGCGGCGTGGTGAATACCCTGCATCCCGCCGCCGAGCGGATGGCGGCGCGGGGGCGCGGACAGATCGCATTGGTTAGCTCATTGGCGGGTTTTCGGGGCCTGCCGGGGGCACCGGCTTACAGCGCCAGCAAGGCCGCCGCACGGGCCTGGGGCGATGCCATGCGCGGCCGCATGAAGCGGCGCGGCGTCACCGTCTCAGTCGTCTGCCCCGGCTTCATCCGCACGCCGATGACCGACGTGAACCAGTATTATATGCCGATGCTGATGGAGGTGGACAGGGCGGCCGCGCTGATCCGACGCCGCCTCGCGCGAGGCCATGCCATGATCGCCTTCCCCCTGCCGATGTACCTCTTCGTCCGCGCCATGGCCGCCCTGCCCCGCCCGGTCGGTGATTACATCTACGGCCGCATGCCGGAGAAGAAGTAGCGCTTACTCGGCCGCCGCTCCCCCGCCCACCATATGCACCACGCGCTGCGGGAAGGGGATCGAGATGCCGGCCTTGTCCAGCGCTTCCTTGATCGCCTTGGTCAGGGCGAATTTCAGCGGCCAGTAATTGCCGGCGTCGCACCAGACCCGGACGATGATATTCACCGAACTGTCGGCAAGTTCGCCGACCACGACCATCGGCTCCGGGTCACCATGGATGCGTTCATCGCCGGCGATCACGCCCCGGATCGTCTTGAAGGCCTTGTCGATATCGTCGCCGTAATCGATGCCGATCAACAGGTCTACCCGCCGCGTCGCATGGTGGCTGTAATTCACCACCGCGCCGCCCCAGATATTGCCGTTCGGCACCAGGATGCGGACATTGTCCGGCGTGGCGAACTCGGTCACGAAGAGGTCGATGGCCTTCACCGTCCCGGCGTGGCCTCCGGCCTCGACATAGTCGCCGACCCGGAAGGGCCGGAAGAACAGCAGCATCACGCCGGCCGCCAGGTTGCTGAGCGTGCCCTGCAGAGCCAGGCCGATGGCCAGCGAGGCGGCGCCGAAAACGGTGATCAGACTGGCCGTCTGCACGCCGAACTCCGACAGCACCGCCAGGACGGTCAGGACCAGGATGACATAGCGCACCGAACTGGCGAAGAAGCTGCGCAGCGTGGCATCCACGCGTTCGATCTTGCCCAATCCGCGGTCGACCGCCCGTTTCGCCCAGCCGGCGATGGTCCAGCCGACGACAAGCATGACAATGCCGCCAAACACGCTGAGTCCATAGGTGGTCAGCAGCACGGCTATCATGTCGGCATATTCGGTCGCGCTGCTCGTGAGCACGTCAATCTGGTCCATATGGTCCGTCTCCCTGCGGTCTTACGATACGCGAACAATGGCGCACCAACTTACGCCAATCGTGCAAAACCAAAGTATGCGTAATGCCCGCATTCAGTCCACCCCTGTTGCGCCCGCATTGCATAAATCCGGCGATAGACCTGCAAAACTTGCAATGCCCGCCATTACGTTTATGGCCTAGGGTTACCGCAGAGCCCATAAGGGCAATTCAGAGATCATGCCGGCCTTGCGTAACATACATATTGCATCCTGGATCGATGCGGTCGGCAAACCGACGGCTGCGGCTTTCGTCATCCTGTTTTCCCTGGTCGGGTTTTGCCGCGCCCTGCTGATCACCATCATCCCCCTGAACGCCCATGCCTGGCTTGGCGACGCCCAGAAGGTCAGCGTCCTGTTCTTCGGCGTCAGCCTGGGCGGACTGGCCGCCAGCCTCAGCGTCCCCTGGCTGGTTCACCGAATCAGGCGCCGCAACGTTTTTGCGCTCGGCATTGCCCTTACCCTGCTCTCCTGCGGGTTGCTGGCCACCGGCGGGAGCATGGGAATCATTACCGGCATGTTGGCCAATGCGCTGTCGATCGCGGCGCTGGAGATCGCGCTCAACCTTTACATAATGGACCATATTCCCCGGCGCGAACTGGCCACCTTCGAGCCGATGCGGGTGTTCTTTGCCGCCAGCACCTGGACTATCGGGCCCTGGCTTGGCGTGTGGCTGCATGTCCATATCGATCCGACCACGCCTTTTGCCGCAGCGGCGGCGCTGGCGCTCGGCACCATGCTCTATTTCCAGTGGCTGCGGCTGACCGACCATCCGGCGGTCGCAGCGGCGAAGAAACCGCCGCCGAACCCGCTGAAATACCTGCCCCGCTATTTTCATCAACCGCGGCTCCTCCTGGCCTGGGGACTGGCGGTGGGGCGGTCGGCCTGGTGGTCGATGTATTTCGTCTATGCGCCGATCTACGTCGTGAATGAGGGGCTGGGAGAAATCTGGGCCGGCGCTATCGTATCGCTGGGTACCGCCAGCTTCTTCCTGGTGCCGATATGGAACCGGATTGGCCGGCGCTACGGGCTGCGCGTGTTGCTGATCGGCGGTTACCTGCTGACCGGGGGCTTTACCCTGACGGTACCCTTGCTGGACGGCCAGTTGGGGGTCGTGGCGCTGCTGCTGGGGGCCGTCGCCGCCGGCGTCATCGATGCGGCCGGCAACGTACCCTTCCTGCGCGCGGTACACCCCCATGAGCGCCCTGAGATGACCACCGTCTACAACAGCTTCCGCGGCGTCTCACAGACTGTACCGCCGGGCGTCTTTGCGGTCCTGCTGAAGGCATTCGAGCTTCCCGCCGTGTTCCTCGTCGGCGGAGCCGCGATGGCGGGACTGGCCTGGTTCTGCCGCTACCTGCCGCGGCGGCTGTAGTCGCTACATATCCCACCGTTCGGGCCGCGAATCGTGGCGCAGCCCGACGATATAGCGTTCCGCCGTCACATCCCGAACCGCATGGAAGGGCCGGTCGCCGCGCCCCTGGAAACCCGGCGCACGCATCAGCAGCAGATCGCCCGGCGCAAAGGGGATTTCGCGCGCACCCGTGCCGGCCCGGTCGTCGCAGACCAAGAAACGCGCCGTTCCGCTCAGCATCACCAGCGCCACCAGCCCGGTATATCGGATATGGTCGCGATGCGGCGACATACCCCCGCAGCCCGCGGCGTAGCGTTGGACGATAAGGTCGTTGATAACGAACTGGGATAGCGGCGGGGTACGCATCGAAGCCAGCGCCTCACCGATCAGCAGCCCCACGCCCCGCGATAGCGCCATCAATACCCCGTCAGCCGGAATCTCCGTAGTCAGTTCGAAATCCTGGTAGACAGTCGCGTCGCCATGCCCCACCACCGGCTGCGCGGGCCGGTAATGCAGGCCCCGCGCTTCCGTCAGCAACGGCTCGAGCGCCTCGGGCCCCAGAAGCTGCAAGGATGCCACGCCTTCATCGGCCAGCCGGCGCAACACATCCGCGACCGCCGCCGGATCGGCGAGGAGGGCGCGGTCGATATCCAGAACCGCCGTGTGGGGCAACATGCCGCTCCCAAGTCAAATTCGCTAGTACCTGATCATAACCGAAAAATATCGTGTCCGGCAGAGATGACGGATCTGCTGCAAGCTATAAACGATCCCAGATCCAACCAGACGTTGCCTCAACAGCCTTCACGTGTCTATCGGCCCGGCATGATCCAGGGTTTTTTCCTGTACTCATCATAACGCTGCAAATTTCGCTCACGTTCCTCGCGGTCGCCCTTCAGTTCAGGACGAGGCCGGGGCGGCAAGGGGAGCTGAGGGGCTGATGGCTCAACACCTTCGCGCGGCGGCATCGATGTCGAGGGAGGGCCACCCGCGGGGGGCCGCTGCGGCGGCGGGTATCTCCGGCGATGTTCCTCGTTAAGGAAGTAGGGATAGTCTTCCCGAATGCTCAGCAACACGCGGTAAGGGGGGTGCAGACGGATATATGGCGGAAGCTCGCGAACCCGCCACCAGATTCCATCATACCAGTAATAGTACCAGCCGGTATATATGTGAAAGTACACATAAACATCCGGGTAGTAATAGTAATCGTAGTAATAGGGCGGATAACCATATGGGGCAGGTGCGGCCCTGTATGGTCCCGCGCAACCCATGAGCCCTGGGAACAGCACAGAGGCTATCATACCTGAGAGCAGCCTGATTCGGTTCCTGTCTACCATGATCAACTCCTTTCGGCCCACCTGTCTGCCG
>JBFFGY010000224.1:0-5079 GCA_041557215.1 Alphaproteobacteria bacterium | reverse complement strand
GGCGGAAGTCTGCTCGATCTATTTGCTGCGGCCCGGCGACATCCTGGAGCTGTTCGCCACCGAGGGCCTTTTGAAGACCGCCGTCCACAGGACCCGGCTGCGCGTCGGCGAGGGCCTTGTGGGCAACGTGGCGGCACAGGCCGACTACCTGTCGCTGGCAGAAGCGCAGGACCATCCGCAGTTCGCCTATAGGCCGGAGACGGGCGAAGAAATTTATCATTCCTTCCTCGGTGTGCCGATCCTGCGGGGCGGCCGCGTGCGTGGCGTGTTGACTATCCAGAACCAGACCCGCCGGAATTACACCGAAGAGGAAATCGAAACCCTGGAAACCGTGGCCATGGTGCTGGCGGAGCTGATCGTGGGCAGCGATCTGTCTTCCCCCAATGAATTTGCCACGGCGGACGGGATTGCGCTCAAGCCTTTGCGGCTGGAGGGCACGCGGCTCAATGGTGGGCTGGCCATGGGCAAGGCGGTGATCCACGAGCGCACAACGCAGATCAGTCAGGTCGTTTCCGAGGATCCCGCGGCCGAATTGGACCGCTTCAACGAAGCCGTCCAGGAGATGCACCGCTCGCTCGACGAAATGATGGAGGAAGTCGGCAGCCACCGCGGGGGAGAGGAGCATGTGGAGGTGCTGGAAGCCTATCGCATGTTCGCCGAAGACCGTGGCTGGCTGAGCCGAATCCGCGAAGGCATCCGGTCCGGCCTGACGGCGGATGCATCCGTTGCCAAGGCGCTCAGCGACACCAGGGCGAAAATGGCGCAGATCACCGACCACTATCTTCGAGAACGCGTCCTCGATATGGAGGATCTAGCCTACCGCCTGCTACAGCATCTTCACGAGGGCGAAAACGGTGGCGGAGGCCGCCGACTGAGCAAGGGGCGTGAAGCCATTTTGATTGCCCGGTCGCTTGGGCCGGCAGAGCTGCTGGATTACGGCCAGGGCTCCATCCAGGCGGTGATCCTCGAGGAGGGATCGGCAACCGCCCATGTGGCGATCGTGGCGCGTGCGCTCGGCATTCCGGTGGTTGGGCAGGTCGCAGGGGTCCTGGACAAGGTCGAGCCCGATGACATGATCTTGGTCGATGGCGACCAGGGTGTGGTGGTGGTTCGTCCAGGGGAGGACGTGCAGCAGACATTTGCCGAGGGCATGGCCCAGAACGCAGAGCGTCAGGCCCATTACGCGGCGGCCCGCGACCTGGCTCCGGTAACGCTGGACGGAGAGCGCGTCTCGCTCAACCTGAACGCGGGGCTGCTGCTCGATATACCGAACCTCCGCGAGACCAATGCCGATGGTATCGGTCTTTATCGCACCGAGATACTGTTCATGGTGCGCGGACAACTGCCCGACGTGGACGAACAGGCCCGTGCCTATCGCCGCGTGATTGATCAGGCAGACGGCAAACGCGTTGTGTTCCGCACGCTGGATGCCGGCGGCGATAAACTTTTGCCCTATATGCCTGTATCGCATGAGGAAAACCCGGCAATGGGATGGCGGGCGATCCGCATGACGCTGGACCGTCCCTTCATGCTGCGCCAGCAGCTGCGTGCCCTGATCCGCGCCGCCGCCGGGCGGCGGCTGGATGTGATGTTCCCGATGATCGCTGAGGTGTCGGAATTCGCTGCGGCGCGCGAAATTCTGGATCTGGAACTGGCCCGCGCGACCGTGCGGGGCGAGCCGCTGCCGGAGGAAATTGCCGTCGGCTGCATGCTTGAGGTCCCTTCCCTGATGTTCCAATTGCCGCAATTGCTTGCGCTGGTGGATTTCCTGGCCGTGGGTTCCAACGACCTGATGCAGTTCATGTATGCCAGCGACCGCAGCAATGTGGCGGTCAGCGGGCGCTACGACATCCTGTCCGCGGGCGCGCTGAGGATGCTTCGCTGCATCGTCGCGGAGGCAGGAAAGGCCGGCATTCCCGTAAGTGTCTGTGGCGAAATGGCCGGCCGGCCGCTGGAGGCGATGGCGCTGATCGGACTGGGTTTCCGGTCCCTGTCCATGGCGGCGTCCTCGATCGGGCCGACGCGACTCATGCTTCGCAGCCTCGATGCCGGTAAAATATCGCATTTTATTGATGCGGCCGTGGATGGAGCCGATCCAAGTCTGCGGATTTCGCTGGCCAACTATGCCCGAGACCATGGCGTCGATATTTAGGACTTTGTAACTATTTGGGCATTACTGTGGCGACGGCGGGCTGGTAATTGCCAGCCGGGGCCGTTTTTTGCTACACAGATATGTTGTCGGGCAAAAAATCTGGATAACAGCAAGGCGGGCGGCACGAAAGTTCCGAAAGGGCGTCGCCGCGGACTGCCAGAAGGATCGGGCTGGGTGGATTGCGTTGCATCGCTGGTGCGGCGTGGTAGTCGGGCTTCTGCGTAACGACTGTGCCAATAACTCTCCAGTGGAGGGTGTAACAGGAAGTGGATGCGATTCATGGCTATGAACAACATTCAGGATGATCAGCAGGCGGATCAGACACAGGATATGTCAGTACAACAGGAATATGCCGAAGTAACGAATCTGCGCCCGACGCTTGGCGATGAATTGCGCATGCGCCGGGAAGAGGCGGGCCATTCCATTGCCGATCTCGCCGAGGCATTGCGGATTCAGAAGCGATATCTGGAGGCCCTTGAGGCCGGACGGATAGATGACTTGCCTGGTACCGCCTACGCGCTTGGCTTCCTGCGTACCTACGCCGAATATTACGGATTCGATGGCGACGCCTTCGTCACCCGCTTCAAGGAGGAGACCGAGGGACGCCGGCACAGCCAGGAATATGTGTTGCCAGGGCCGCTGGAGGAAGCACGTGTCCCCACGGCGGCGATCGCTCTGATCGGCATCGCACTGGCAATTGGCGCCGTCGTGATCTGGTACAGCATGCGTCCCCCTGAGGCCGAGGTTGCCGGCGCGGTGCCGGAGGTGCCGGTGCATCTTGCCTTGCCTGTTGAAGAAGCGAAGCCCGCTGCCGCGCCTGTGGAAGCGCCAGTGGCGACCGAACCCGCAGCGGCATCCGCACCTTCGGCGCCCGCGCCTGAAGGCGAGCCGGCTGCGGCAACGGGTTCGAGCGAGCCGGAAACGCCACCAGCAGCGCCGGTAGCCACGCCGACTCCGGCGCCTGCACCGGCGCCGGAACCGGAACCAGTATCTGTGCCCGAGTCACAGGCAGAGCCGGAAACGGCCGTTGTTGCCGCGCCGCCACCGCAAACGGCCGCAGAGCCGACGTCAACGTCCGGCCAGGAGAATGTTGCGGCGGTGTCTATTGAAACTGTGCCGGCAGTGCCGGCCGAGCTGGCATCGGCGCCGACCGAACCCCATACGCCGCAAGTTTTTGGAGGAACGGCCGACGCACGCATCGTCATAACCGCGGTGGACGATTCCTGGCTTGAAATCACAGATGCCGAGGGGAACCGCCTGATGAGCCGCACCCTGCGTGTCGGCGACAGCTATCGGGTGCCAAACCGGGATGGCCTTGTCTTCGTGACCGGTAATGCGGGCGGGCTTTCGATTTCCGTCGATGGCGAGCCGATCCCGGCGCTTGGCGGAATCGGTATCGTTCGCAAGAACGTCAAGCTGAATCCTGAGCTGTTGAAGGAAGGCCGCGCCTGGCCGTGAGCCAGGGTTAGCCGCGCCGGTGCCGCCAACCTTGAAATTTCTGCCCGCCGGGCGCACATTGCGCGCGCCCGGAAAGCGGGCTATTTAGCGTGATCCAGATTGTTGTTACGGAACCGGTTCAGATGAGCGTTCGGCCCTATCGGGAAATACAGCGGCGCAAGGCGCGGCGCATCATGGTTGGCGACGTGCCGGTGGGCGGCGACGCGCCGATTACCGTGCAGTCGATGACCAATACGCCGACCTCGGACGCGCAGGCGACAATCCGGCAGGTGCTTGCGCTGGAAGAGGCCGGCGCGGATATCGTGCGCGTCTCCTGCCCGGACGAAGACTCGACGGCGGCGTTGAAGACCATCATCGACAATGTCTCCGTGCCGATCGTGGCCGACATCCATTTCCACTATAAACGCGCCATTGAGGCGGCAGAGGCGGGCGCGGCCTGCCTGCGCATCAACCCGGGCAACATCGGCAGCGCCGAACGCGTGCGCGAGGTAGTGAAGGCGGCCCGCGACCATGGCTGTTCCATGCGTATCGGCGTCAATGCTGGCTCGCTGGAAAAGGAACTGCTGGAGCGCTATGGCGAACCCTGCCCTGAGGCGATGGTCGAAAGCGGACTGAACCATGCGCGTATCCTGGAAGACAACGACTTCCAGGAATTCAAGATCAGCGTGAAGGCATCGGATGTGTTCCTGGCGGTCGCGGCCTATCATGGGCTGGCCGATGCCTGCGATTATCCGTTGCATCTGGGCATCACCGAGGCTGGTGGCCTACGCGGCGGCACCGTGAAATCGGCCATCGGCATCGGCTCGCTGCTGTGGGCCGGGATCGGCGATACGATCCGCGTCTCGCTGTCGGCCGACCCGGTGGAGGAGGTAAAGGCCGGATTCGAGATCCTGAAATCCCTGAATCTGCGCCATCGCGGGGTGAATGTGATTTCCTGTCCGTCATGTGCCCGCCAGCAGTTCGACGTGATCGCCACCGTGGCGACGCTGGAGGAGCGTTTGGCTCATATCTCGACGCCGATGACCTTGTCCGTGATCGGCTGCGTGGTCAATGGACCGGGCGAGGCGCGCGAGACCGATATCGGTTTCACCGGTGGCGGCAATGGCACGCATCAGGTATACATCGCCGGCCTGCCGCATCACCGCCTGAAGGACGAGGATGTGGTCGAGCATCTGGTGAAAATGGTTGAGGAAAAGGCGGCCGAAATCGAGGCCGGCATATCGCCGCGCGCGGCGGAATAAGCGACGGGAATCACGAATAACAATGTCAAATCTGCAACCCGCCCGCGGGACCCACGATATTCTGCCCGAGGAAATGCGCGGCCACCGTCATGTCGTGGAAACTTCCGGCGATGTGGCGGAGCGCTATGGCTACGAATGCATGGCAACGCCGATCTTCGAGTTTTCCCAGGTCTTCAAGCGCACCCTGGGCGATACGTCGGATATCGTCACAAAGGAGATGTACACCTT
>JBFFGY010000223.1:0-5087 GCA_041557215.1 Alphaproteobacteria bacterium | reverse complement strand
GCTTCACCAGCGTCGTCGCCCATGGCGGCAGCCCGCCAGTGCATATCTACCTGCTGCCGCAGCGTCTGGAAAAGCAGATCTTCGTCGGCACCACGGTGGTGCTGTTCGCGCTGGTCGACGTGATGAAGGTCGTGCCCTATGCGCTGCTGGGCACAATGGATGCGGTCAACCTGGGCACCGCCCTGATCCTGGCCCTGGCCGGGCCGCTGGGCATCTGGCTCGGCATCACCTTCCAGAAGCGCCTGCCGGAGGATATCTTCTACCGCATCTGCTTCACCCTGATTTTCCTCACCGGCTGCCGCCTGGTCTGGCAGGGGGTGGAGGGGTTGATCGCGGGGTAGGGAAGTATTCGCAGCGTTAACCGCCGGTTATTCCCTTGCCGATAGCATGGGTGCATGAATCCGCAAGACATGGATTGGCGGGAATTGTTCCTGCGGCTGGTGTTCACCTCGCTTCTGCTGGGGTTGGCGATGCTTGTCCCTTTTGTCCTGCTCGACAGCTATTACGCGGGTTTTGCCGCATTCATCATCGGCGGCGCCTACATGATCGTCAGGGTCTGGCTGAACGAAAGACGCAGGCGCAATGAAAAACGGCGGCCGCACGGGTTCGGATGGTTCCTCGTGCTTAACGGTCTCACTGGCGAATTGGCCGGTATCGGGCTGGCCGGCATCGTGATCCTGGGCTGGCTCCGCTGGGCCTACGCGGCCAAGGAGACCGGAGAATATGCGGCGTCGCTGGCGGCGCTGCGCGAATGGCCCTTAGATTGGCCGTTAGCGCTGTTGCTGGCCTCGGTAGCGGTTTCCGGTTTCTCACTGCTCTTCGTGAAACAGACGGCGGATGGCGCACCTGGTGACGGACAACGAGCCCGCAATTACGGTCTGGCTGCCGTGTATGGAATATGGACGGGTTCTTTCGCCGGGGTCGCCTTGCTATTGGCTTCACTTCAGTTCATCGGGCCGCCGGTGGCGATGGAAATCATCCTCGACGCGATAGCCGCCGGTCGGGACCGCGCCTTCGCCGACCTGTTGCTCGCATTCCCCGTGGTAACGCTGTCCATTTTCACTTCCGCCATGCTGTTTGTCGTATTCAGTATCGACTTGTGGGACGAGGATGAGGCGAAAGCCCTTGGCATGGGTAATGTTGAGAGAGTCTCCATTGCGCCTGGCGCTAATGAAACCGGACAACGGGTAGTGACCGCCATGAGGCTAGGAGGATACGTCGCTTCCCTCGCTTTGGCGACTTATATGGTTCATGTCACGATTGTACTGGCGGTTGGTTCGGCGCAGGCGCTTCTGACCGCGGCAAGCATCGGCGGCGACCTCGACGAGTGGGTTACGGAGCAGGTTTCCGAAGCACGGGCGGAATCCGATATCGTTGTTGCCCGCATCAACAAGCTCGGATATTGGTCGCCAACTGAGCCAGACGCCGGAACTGCTGAGCTCATACCCGGCCATTTTGAGGACCTGGAGGAGCTTGGCTTGAATGAATCCTGCCGGGTCACGATCCAGGCGGAGAAAACTGACCACGCCGGACAGGAACTTAATCAAAGGCCAGAGCACGGGAACACTGGGCTTGCTGAACCGAATGGTCGGCTGGGAGAGAGCGAACGCCCCCGAAAGCGTGAGAGTGAAATATTGCGTAAAGGTAACGTGCCCCGTTCCAACTACGTGGGACGCGCCACCAGCAATATCGCTGTGGTCGAGCCACCTCAGATGGAAGCAGGGTTGGAACTCACAGTTCTATTTCGATCTCTACGCCGAAGGCCGCGCCACCGCCGGCGGCTACTGTAACGCCGACGGCACGCTCGCCGACATCTATCAGGGCTAGCGCGCTTGCCGACGTTTCGTGCTAGCTTCGCGTCGGGCCGGGGTTCGCCGGTCTTCTTTTTCGCCGACCTTAACGGAGCGCCCCGCCGGTGGAATTCATCGCCGATCCCCTGTTCTATGCCGTCGCCGTTCCGGCGATCCTGATCGTCGGCATCTCGAAGGGCGGGGTTGGCGGGGGGCTGGGGTCGGTTTCGGTGCCGATGATGGCGCTGGCCATTTCGCCGATCCAGGCGGCGGCGATAATGCTGCCCATTCTCTGCGTGATGGATCTGTTCGGGCTCTACGCCTATCGCGGCGTCTGGGACCGCCGCAACCTCGTCCTGATGCTGCCCGGCGCGCTGGCCGGCATCACGCTGGGTGCGCTGACCTTCCGCTATCTGAGCGACGACGGCGTGCGGCTGATCGTCGGCACGGTGGCGCTGGGCTTCGTGGTCTGGAACTGGGCCGGGCCGAAGCTGCTGAAACGCGCCAGTGACCACCGCACGCAACCCGGCCCGGCGGGCATGTTCTGGGCCGGCATATCCGGCTTCACCAGCTTCGTCGCCCATGCGGGCGGCCCGCCGGTCCACGTCTATCTTCTGCCGCAGCGCATGGACAAGACGCTCTATATGGGGACGCTGGTGGTGTTCTTCACCGCGGTCAATTACACCAAGCTCGTCCCCTACGGTCTGCTGGGTCAGCTATCGGCGAATAATCTGGGCACGGCGCTGGTGCTGATGCCGCTGGCGCCGCTGGGCATCTGGCTCGGCGTGCGGTTCCACCGGATGCTGTCGGAAAGCCTGTTCTACAGCCTCTGTTTCATTTTCCTGTCGCTGACTGGTGTTAAACTGATCTGGGACGGGCTGAACGGTATGATGGGCGGATGACGGAACCGTTGGGAAAACTGGAAGAACTGCCGCGCGCGGGGTTGGCGCATCTGCCGACGCCGATCGAGCCGATGGACAATCTGGCCGCGGCGCTGGGGCGCGCGGGCGGGCTTTACGTCAAGCGCGACGATTGCACGGGCCTCGCATTCGGTGGCAACAAGGTCAGGCAGCTCGAATTCTATATGGGCGAGGCAAGGGCGAAGGGCGCGGATACGCTGCTGATCACCGGCGCGGTGCAGTCCAACTTCGTGCGTTGCGCGGCCGCCGCGGCGGCCAGGCTGGGCATGGATTGCCATGTTCAGCTGGAGGAACGGGTCGCCGGCAAGCAGGGCGAATACCGCACGTCGGGGAACGTGCTGCTGGACCGCATGCTGGGCGCAACCGTCCATTTCTATCCGGAGGGCAAGGACGAGGAGGGCGCCGACCGCCGGGTGCGGGAGATCGCGGCGGAGCTGGAGGCAGCGGGGCGGAAACCCTACGTCGTGCCGCTGGCGCCGGGCCACAAGCCGCTGGGCGCGCTGGGTTACGTGGTGGCGGTGCGGGAGTTCCTGGACCAGATCGCCGAACAATCGCTACGCATCGACGAGATCGTCGTCGCCTCGGGCAGCGGCAGCACCCATGCCGGGCTGCTGTTCGGCCTGCGGGCGCTGGGCAGCGATATCGCGGTGACGGGGATCTGCGTGCGGCGCGCCGCCGAAATCCAGCATGCGCGTATCCTGGCCCGCTGTGGCGATGTCGCGGAACTGCTCGGCGTGGCGCAGGTGGTGACGTCGGCGGATGTGGTCACCCGTGACGACTGGTTCGCGCCGGGCTACGGGAAACTCAACGAGCCGACGCTGCGCGCCATCGATCTCGCCGCGCGCCGCGAGTCGCTGATCCTGGACCCGGTCTATACCGGCAAGGTGATGGCCGCCACGATCGGCCGTGCACGGGAAACGGGGCCCGACCACGGCATCATGTTCCTGCATACCGGCGGCACGCCCGGCGTCTTCGCCTATTCGGAAAGCCTGACCGAGGCGCTGGAGGGACTGCGGGGCGGGGCGTGACTCCCAAAGGCAGGCTAGTCCTCCTCTGCGCCCAGTCTTGAGACGATCCGTTCGGCTACCGGAATTGCCAGATCCGGGGCCAGCGCCAGGGGGATGAGCAGAAGCCGTAGCGGCAGCGAACCGACCGGCGCCAGGACCAGAACGGCGATACCGCAGAGGCTGCCGAAAATGGGCAGACCCGATGGCCCGTCGCAGGCTCGGCGGTTGATCCGGTCGGCGGCGAAGAAGACGTTGTAGCCGGTGAATTTGAGCCAGAGCACGCCCAGCAACGCGACACCGATCCAGCGCCAGATTTCGTCCATCCCATGTTCCTTATACTGACATCATTGCGCCCGGCGTTTGCTGCGCCAGCGAAAGAGCAGGCTGCAACCGATCCAGGCGAGATCCGGCAGCAGGCCAAGCGGCAGCAGCCCGAAGAAGGCTGTCCAGCCTAGCCCCGGCATGGCGAGCAGGGCGCCGACGCCGCAGACGCTGCCGACGATCACCGCCGGTGACGGCCCGTCGTCGCTCATCCGCAACAGCTTGCTGATCTGGAAGACAAGATTGTAGAACGTGAACAATCCCCACGGCGCCAGCAGAACGAGGTTCGCGATCAGCGCGGGGATATCCGATCTTTCCATGCTTTCTCGTCAGCTCAGTTCCACCCGGTAGTGGTGGGTCTCGGTAACGCAGCGGCTGACGCGCCATTCCACGGGCGTGCCGTCCAGCGCCAGGGCGGTGCGGTCGATTTCCAGGAGCGGCGCGCCCGGCTGAACCTCCAGCATTTCCGCATCGCGATTGTCCGCGGCGATGGCTGCCAGACGCTCGACAGCACGGGCAATGGTTATGCCGTACCGCCGCTCATAAAGATCGTAGAGCGTATTCGGCACCTCGCGGATGTCGGCAAGATCGGGGAAAAGATTTTGCGGAACCGCGATCGTTTCGGCGATGGCCGGCCGGCCGTCAAGCCTGCGGAGCCGCCTGATGCGGATCACCGGGGCGCTGCGGCCCAGCGACAGGCGGTCTGCCTCCAACCTGTTGGCCAAACCTTTGCGCACCGACAGCAACTGGCTTTCGGGCAGTCGCCGTTCGCCGTCGGGGCCGACCAGATGGAAAAAGTGGAACAGGGCGCGGTGGTCGTCATGTTCGGCGACGAAGGTGCCGCGGCCCTGACGGCGCACCAGCACATTATCCGCGGCCAGCGCATCCAGCGCCTTGCGTACCGTGCCCTGGCTGACGCCGAACATGTCCGCCAACTGGAATTCGCTGGGCAGCACTTCGCCGGGGCGCCATTGTCCAGCGATCAGGCGCTGCATCATCAGCGCCTTGACCTGGGCATATAGCGGCTGCGCCTTCGGCGCGTCGGCCGT
>JBFFGY010000222.1:0-5088 GCA_041557215.1 Alphaproteobacteria bacterium | reverse complement strand
GGTTTTGTTATGCGGATTGTTCTCGCACGATTTGTGCGTATAGCGCAGGGTCGGCATTGCCGCCGGAACAGACGCAGACGACCGTCTTTCCTCGGCAGTCGATCTGGCCGTCAAGAACTGCAGCCAGCGAGGTGGCCCCGCCCGGCTCGACCACGAGCTTGAAATGCCGGAACGCGGTGGCCATTGCCTTCTTCACGGCTTCGTCCCCCACTGTAAGGCCGCCGGCACTCAGATCCCTAATTATCGGGAATGTCAGCTCACCAGGAGTGGGCGGTAGAAGGGCATCGCATATGGTTTTCTTCTTTACATCTACCGTCAGGCGTTCACCGGCCTTTATCGAGCGTGCCGTATCGTCCCAACCTTCGGGCTCCGTGACCCAGACGTTCGTTGCTGGAGACTGTTGCGCCATGGCCAGTGTAACGCCTGAGGAAAGGCCACCGCCGCCACAGGGCACAAGTACCATGTCCGCCGAGAGACCGGCTTCGCCGCTTTGTTCCGCGATTTCAATTCCGATGGTGCCCTGGCCTGCCATCACATGGGGGTTGTCATAGGGCTTGACGAGGGTGGCGCCGGTTCGCCCGGCAATGTCGGCGCCAATCGCTTCCCTGTCCTCGGTGTTTCGGTCGTAGAGAACGACATCCGCACCCCAGGCACGAGTATTGGCGATCTTGATTGCCGGTGCGTCTTTAGGCATGACGATAGAGGCCGGTACGCCGAGCATTCTGGCCGCTGCCGCCACGCCTTGCGCATGGTTGCCGGACGAAAATGCTACGACGCCGGCTTTGCGCGCCACATCATCGAATTGAGAGATGGCGTTATAGGCGCCACGGAATTTGAAAGAGCCGGTGCGCTGCAACGGCTCAGCCTTGATCAGCAGCCGATATCCGAGCTCGTCACTGAGCAAGGGGGATTCGAGCAGGGGAGTGCGTAGCGCAACGCTCTTCAGTCGCACGGCCGCTGCCTGAATATCCGCGAACGCTATGGCGTAATTCGCGGTGCCTTCACTTGTGTCTTTCAAGAAATTCATCCAGCGCCTCCACGGCTTGGGGTTCGGACAGGCTGAGGGGATGTCCCACGCCGGGTACGGTAACGGCGTGCAGTTGTGGATGTTCGCGGCCCATGCGGTCAAGGGTGTCGGCGCTGAATACATCGGACGAACCGCCCCTGAAGGCAAGAACAGGAATCCGGCAAAGGGCGCGAAACAAGGACCAAGGATCGAAATCCTGTCGCGCCTTGCCAATGGCTTCCGCCAGCCTGATATCCCAGTTGAAATGAAGCATTCCGTCTTCGCCCTCGCGCCAGGTGCCGCGCGCGCCGGCAAGCCACTCCTCGTCGGTCTGGAACGATAGCCGGGGGAACATGCGCTTCATCTCGGCGATTGCGGCGGGCCAGTCGGGGAGGGGATGGTCGCGGCCGATATAATTCATGATGCGCCTTAATCCGCCCTCCGTTACTTCGGGGCCGACATCGTTCAGCACCACCGCGGCGATGGAGGAGGGTGTCGCCAACGCCAGCCCCATCGCGAGGAAGCCGCCGAATGACGTACCGATAATGATGACCCTATGCAGCCCGGCCACAGTCATCAAATGGCGAATGTCGTTGATATGGACCTTGGGATGATAATTCTGCGGGTCCGGATCGTAGTCTGACATGCCCCGCCCGCGATAGTCGGGGCAGATGATGCGGTGCGCGTCCGCCAGGCGAGAGGCGAGGGCATGGAAATCGTGGGAATTACGCGTCAGTCCAGGGAGGCACAGTATCGGCAGAGAAGGAGGGAGAGGGTCGCCATATTCGCGGTAATAGAGCGAAAGCCCGTCCTCAGCCAGATAGCGGCGCTCCCGGTATTCGGCCATATGTCAGGCTACACCGAGCAGGCCGGGCAACGGGGCCAGATTGTTTATGACCCGGTCGGGCGTCCCCGGAATGCGTTCGGGCGGCTGGCCGAAGCGGTTTACCCAGACCACGCGAAATCCGAAATGCGACGCGGCATAGGCGTCCCAGGCGTTGGATGACATGAAGCAGATTTCGTCCGGTGCTACGCCGACGCGATCCACAGCCAACTGGTAGACCTGCGGATCCGGTTTGTATATCCCCACATCTTCGATCGACAGCGCATGGTCCAACCGGTCCGCCAGTCCGGCGGATTTTATCGCGGCCCCCAGCATCGCCGGCGCGCCGTTTGACAGCACGCCGGTCTGCAGCCCGCCAGCCTTCAACTCGACCAGCATGTCGGGGACCTCCGGATAGTCGTCCAGTTCCAGATAGAGATCCATCAGCCGTTGCCGCATTGCCGGATCGTCCAGTCCCACCGCCGCCATGGCGTAGTCCAGAGCATCGCCGGTGACCTGCCAGAAATCCGCATGGGCGCGCATCAGGCTGCGCAGCCAGGTATATTGCAGCTGTTTCTGGCGCCAGATGTCGGACATCTTGTCGGCCTTGTCGCCCAGTTCGCCGCGGCACCGCGCCGCCGCGGAATGGACATCGAACAATGTGCCGTAGGCATCGAAGATGCAGGCGCGGATCCCGGAAATTGCTGTTTCGGCCATGGAGCCCTCCCTCCCGTTATCGCCAGTTTCATGTATCCGGCTGCCCGCCCGGAAACGATTCGACGTATGTTATAGCATGAGGGGGTGCTGGTTGTTATTCTCTCTCCTCTAACCGATCATATCCCGGGAGGCCGAGGGTCAGGTCCTCGGGGCGCAGCAGCACTAGCTTGCTGTGGTCCAGCTTCCAGCGGTAGATCGGCAGGGTTTCGAGGATGCGTTGCACGTAGTTCCGGGTTTCGGAAAACGGAATGGCTTCGATCCAGTCGATTGCGTCGTCCAGTGACCGGCGCGGGTCGCCATTCTCCTCAAGCCACTTCTTTACCCGGTGCGGTCCCGCGTTGTAGGCGGCAAGGGCCATTACCATGGACCCCTCGTAGCGGGTCAGCATATCGTTCAGATAGGCGCTGCCCAGTGTCAGATTATGATAGGGATCCTCAGTCAGGCGGTCGGTCGAATGGCCCTTGATTTCCAGGTCCCGGGCGATTTTCTTCGCGGTGGCGGGCATCAGTTGCATAAGGCCACGTGCGCCCGCGCGGCTGTGAGCCTCCGGATCAAAAGCGCTTTCCTGACGTATCAGGGAATGAAGCAAAGCGGCATCAAGCGGCAATTCGCCCTCAACAACCATGGTGGGATATCCCAGGTCGCGCAGCATCACCCCGTCCTGGGCCGCGCGCCGCGCGATATAGACCGCAATTTCTGCCCGGCCCGCGTCTTTGGCGAGTTGGGCGGCCTTGACCCAATGGGTCGCGCTGTTACCGCGCCAGGCAATATGCCTGAGGAAGGGCACAAGCGCCTGGTCGTCTTTCAGAGAAGCCAGAAAGGCGAGCGGCGATCGGGCCGGATCGATACTGTTATCGTCTCCGTTGTCCTCCGCGGTGGTTGTCGCCCGCAAACCGATCAGCAACCGCACCAGTTGGACAAGGTCGTCCCTTTCGAAATTTTCCGCTTCCAGCGGATCGATCCGGGTTTCGTGGCCTGCCGGAGGCGCGATCTGGATGCCGAGACGGTCTGCGGCAAGCTGGCCATAGAACGTCGTGCCATAAGCCGAGGCGACCCGGTACCATTGTTCGGATATCTCGTTCTTGCCAGCGGCTTCGGCGGCGCGGCCGGTCCAGTAGGCGCCACGCGCCCGGCTGATCGGGTAGCTGACGAAATCGTACAATGCCGAAAAATGGCTGAAGGCGGCGTTTGGGTCGTCCAAATGTCGCAGTGCAATCCAGCCGGCGAGGAACTCGGCGTCCGCCCTTTTTACCCCGCCTGAGAGGCCATGGGTGCTGACCAGTTTATATGCTGTGCGGGGATCACCATCGCGAAGCAGGCGCCGGGCCAGGATTTCGCGCTCCGTCCACCAGCGCGCGGCATGCACGATGTCGCCGTGGAAGCCAAGCAGCAATTCGGCTGCTTCTTTGTTCATTTCCTTGCGCCGGCGCCAGCGTACCCTCTCGTAATAAAGGCCGGGGTCGTTTTCCAGCCATCCCGGAATCCGCTCTATGGCCGCATCCACGCCGCCCCGCTGCGCCATCAGGCGCAGCCTGGCGTCGGCCAGGGCGCGTCGGCCCTCGCCAAGCAGATCCTTGTGCCGGCTTGCCGCCGACCGCCTGTTGTCCCAAAGCAGACGGTCCAGTCTGGCTGCGTGGTCCTCGGGCTCAAGATAATGGCCGAATTCCCGCAGGAATGTCTGCTCCTCGCTCTTGTCGAAATCGAAACGCACCCAGTTCCGGCGGGCCGCCTCCATCGCCTTTCTTTCGCGGCCTGCCCGCAAAAGGACTCTCGTCCAGGCAATGGCGCCTTCCAGTGTGGCCGGGGTTCTGTGGTCGAACCATTCCAGAACCAGGCGAACCGGTGTCGTATCGTCGATCGCCCTTTCGGCCTTCCGAATCAAGCTGCTTCGCTTCGGCCAGCCTGGATTGGAGGCAACGAACTCCGTGATTTCCTGGAAAGATTGTTCGCGCTCATCGTCCATGAGCAGAACCCAGTGCACCAGTTTCTCGACCAATCGGTCCTGCACTGGCTGGATGGGAACCGGTGTTTCGGTAATTACCGGCCCGTCAGGCCGGTCGACGGTTTCGATAACGGGCCTGTTCGTCCCTTGTCCCCAGGGATCGATCGTATTCCCGCTGTCCTGTTTGGCTGGCTCCTCCGCCCGGGCCAACAGTGCCGGCGTCTCGGTCGCCACTGCCGGCGCCGCAATCAGCGCGGCGGCAAAAATGGTCGAAGTAAAACAGGTGGCGGTAAAGCGGCCTGTAATGGGTTTCGTCGGCACGATGCCGTCTCCCCTGTCGAAACTGTTCTAACATACTGAATCTAGGTGAATTGTACGAAGAAAATGTAAATTTTATGGTCGCGGGCGTGGGAAGCGGGCGCTTGCCGAATTCCCAGTCTGGCTGTATGGTCCGGCCACGTATGGGCGGGTTGCCCTGCGGCGGGCCAAAAAGCAACGATATATCAAGGAGCTGTAAGATGTTCAGCGGTTCGATCACCGCGCTGATCACCCCATTCCGCAACGGTGCGGCGGACGAAAAGGCGTTTCAGGACTTCGTCG
>JBFFGY010000221.1:0-5111 GCA_041557215.1 Alphaproteobacteria bacterium | reverse complement strand
GTCTCCCCGCCCCGCCGCTCCGGGTACCGCAGGTTTCAACCTGCGCAGGCGGCACAGCCGCCTCCTGTAGGCGCGCGTACCCACGCCCGCCGGCCCTCCCATTCCGTAGAGCAGGAGCCCCCAGGCCGCTGAAAGCCGCCGGGGTGGAGATCCTTGCCTATGTGCCGGATGCCGGCCATTCGCGGGCCATCCAGCGCGCCGTGGACGACCCGGCGATGGAGGCCATCGTGCTGACCACCGAGGAGGAAGGCGTGGCGCTGGCCGCCGGGGCCTGGCTGGGCGGCAAGAAGGCGGCGCTGCTGATGCAGTCCAGCGGCGTCGGCAACTGTATCAACATGCTGGCGCTGATGCTGACCTGCCGTTTTCCGTTCCTGACGCTGGTCACCATGCGCGGTGAGTGGGAGGAGTTTAATCCCTGGCAGAAGCCGATGGGCAATGCCGTCCCCGCGGTGTTCGAGGCGATGGGCGTCGAGGTGCGGCGCATCGCCGAGGCCGGCCAGATGGCGCCGATGATAGCGTCGGCCGCACAGGAAGCCTTCGGCGACGACAGGGCCATCGCCCTGATGATTTCCCAGAAACTGATCGGCAAGAAGGTGTGGTGAGATGGCGGATTTGGACAGACGCGAAGTGGTGAAGGCGCTGCTGGCCGATCGCGGGGAGCTGCTGGTGGTGCCCGGGCTGGGCTCGGCCACCTGGGACACGGCGGCGGCCGACGGCGACCCGCGGAATTTCTATCTCTGGGGCGCCATGGGCGGCGCGGCGATGATCGGGCTGGGGCTGGCCCTGGCGCAGCCGGACCGTCCGGTGGCGGTGATCACCGGCGACGGCGAACAATTGATGGGCATGGGCGCGCTGGCCACCATCGGCGTGCGCCGGCCACAGAACCTGTCGGTTATCGTGCTGGACAACCGCCATTTCGGCGAGACCGGCATGCAGGCCAGCCATACCGGCCTGGGCACCGACCTCTGCGGCGTGGCCCGGTCCTGCAATTTCGACTGGGTAACGGAGGCCGCCGACATGGAGGGCGTCGCCGCCCTGCGCGCACGCATCCACGAAATGTCCGGCTGCGGCTTTGCCCGCATCCCCATCGAGGCGGTGGACCGCGAACGCGTGCTGCCCGAACATGACGGGGTGAAGATCAAGAACAGCTTCCGCGCCGCGATCGGCCTGGCATGACGACCGCGCTGGTCATCCTCGTCGGCGCGCTGCTGGCCGGATTCGTCAGCGGGCTTGCGGGGTTCGGCACCGCGCTGGTCTCGCTAGGGCTGTGGCTGCATGTAATAGACCCGTTTTTGGCCGCGCCGCTGGCCATCGCCTGCTCGGTCATCGGGCATATGCTGTCGCTGCCGTCGGTGCGTTTTTCCTTCCGCTGGCAGCGCCTGTGGCCCTTCCTGGCCGGCGGCCTGCTGGGCGTTCCATTGGGTGTCGTCTCCCTGAACTATGTGGAGCCCGACAGCTTCCGCCTGGCCCTGGGCCTTTTCCTGACCCTCTACAGCGCCGCCATGCTGCTGGCCCGCGACATCCCCGTTTTCGACCGCGGCGGCGGGCCGGCGAACGGCGCGGTGGGGCTGGCGGGCGGTGTCCTGGGCGGCGCGGCGGAGCTGTCCGGCGCCCTGCCGATGATCTGGTGCAGCCTCAAGGGTTGGGATAAGGCCGAACAGCGCGCCATATACCAGCCCTTCAATTTCACCGTCCTCGCATGGGCCCTGGTGATGCAGGCGCAGCAGGGATTCATCACCGCCGAGGTGGGCAAGCTGGTGCTGATCTGCCTGCCGGCCACCATGATCGGCGTCTGGCTGGGCTTGCGGACCTATGGCCGGGTCGACAATCGCCAGTTCCGCCAGATCATCCTCTGGCTGCTGCTGGCCTCCGGCATCGTGCTCACCGCCAGGAGCTTCCTGTAAAAACGGCGCTGACCTCCGCACATTGCGGAGACGTTCAAAACCACCCGGTTCAATGGAAATCGTTGCGTCATACAGCCAGCACGCCAAAGAAATTCCCCTCGTTACAGCGGAAACCGCGCCAACCTTGATCCCTGCCCCTTGCATGGCCCGGCCCAGCCCCTAAATCCCCGTTGCGAGACAAGACTGGAGCCCTTGCCATGCCGCTACCCATGATCCGGGAATTCATCAAGCTGGAAAGCGCCGGAGGCATCGTCCTGATCGCGGCCGCGGCGGCGGCGCTGATCCTGGCCAATTCTCCGCTTGGGTCGTTCTACGACGCGTTCTTAGAAATACCCGTCGCCGTCCAGGTCGGCGCGATTGAGATCGCAAAGCCGCTGCTGCTGTGGATCAATGACGGGATGATGGCGGTCTTCTTCTTCCTCGTCGGCCTCGAGATCAAGCGCGAATTCCTGGAGGGCGAATTGTCGAGCCCGACGCAGCTCGCGCTGCCGGCGCTGGCGGCCGTCGGCGGCATGGCGGCTCCGGCCCTGATCTATGCCTTCATCAATTGGGGAGACCCGCAGAACCTGAACGGCTGGGCGATTCCGGCGGCGACCGACATCGCCTTCGCCCTCGGCATTCTCGCCCTGCTCGGCAGCCGCGCCCCGATATCGCTGAAGGTTCTGCTGATGGCGATCGCAATCATCGACGATCTGGGCGCCATCGTCATCATTGCCGTCTTCTACACCAGCAACCTTTCGGTCGAAGCCCTGCTTGTCGGGCTGGCGGCGGTAGCAGGCCTCGTGGCGGTCAACCGCCTGAAGATAACGCATCCGGCGGCCTACCTGCTGCTGGGCATCGCGCTCTGGGTCTGCGTCCTCAAATCCGGCGTGCATGCGACGCTGGCCGGCGTGATCACCGCCTTCGCCATACCGCTGGCGCCGCAAAACGGCGAGGGCAAGTCGATGCTCAAGCGCCTGGAACATGATCTCCATCCCTGGGTCGCCTTCGGCATCCTGCCGCTGTTCGCCTTCGCCAATGCCGGCGTTTCCTTCGCGGGGATCGGCCCCGACAGCTTCGTCGAACCGGTCAAGCTGGGGATTTCGCTAGGCCTGGTGCTGGGCAAGCAGATCGGCGTCTTCGGCATGCTCTGGCTGTGCATCAAGCTGTCCATCGCGCCGATGCCGGAGGGGACGACCTGGCGGCATCTCTATGGCGTCTCGTTGCTGTGCGGCATCGGCTTCACGATGAGCCTGTTCATCGGATCGCTCGCCTTCGAACACTCGTCCTTCGACGCGCCGATCCGACTCGGCGTGCTGACCGGCTCGATCGTCTGCGCGATCCTCGGCTATCTGGTGCTGCGCTGGGGCGCCGCGCCGGCCGGCCAGGCGTCTCGCGCCGGGGCCGCCTGACCGGGGCCGACGACCGTTCCGCCGGCGTCATGCGGACTGTGGCCAAGCCCCGGCAAATGATATAGCAAGGGTCCGCCGCCGCCATGAGGCCGGTCTGATGGAAAATAACGGAGCGAATCGAGCACATGCCCCGCGATCTTGAAGGAATTCTCGTTGTCACTCTGGAACAGGCGGTTTCCGCGCCCTATGCCTCGTCGCGCCTGGCCGATGCGGGCGCGCGCGTCATCAAGCTGGAGCGCGAGGAGGGCGATTTCGCCCGGCGCTACGACAAATGCGTCAAGGGCGAGAGCGCCTATTTCGTCTGGCTGAACCGGGGCAAGGAATCGGTTTTGTTCGATCTGAAGGACGAAGGCGACAAGGCGATGCTGCACCGCATGCTGGCGCGCGCCGACGTCTTCATCCAGAACCTGGCCCCCGGCGCGATGGCGCGGGCCGGCTTCGCCAGCGCTGAGCTGCGCGCCATGTATCCGCGCCTGATCACCTGCGACATCAGCGGCTATGGCGAGGAAGGCCCCTATCGCGACATGAAGGCCTACGACCTTCTGGTGCAGGCTGAATCCGGGCTGGCCAATATCACCGGTTCACCCAGCGAACCCGGCCGCGTCGGGGTTTCGGTCTGCGATATCGCCTGCGGCATGTATGCCCACCAGGCCATCCTGCAGGCCCTGTTCGCGCGGGAACGTACGGGGCTGGGCCGGGGCGTACAGGTCTCGCTCTACGGTTCGATGGCCGACTGGATGAACGTGCCCTATTTGCAGCATCATTATGGCGGCCAGACGCCGGGGCGGCCGGGGCTGAACCATCCCACCATCGCGCCCTACGGTTCCTACGAATGCGGCGACGGCAAGGCGGTGCTGATCTCGATCCAGAACGAGCGTGAATGGCGCAGCCTGTGCGAAAACCTGCTGGGCGGCGCGCATGTGGCGGAAGATCAACGCTTCGCCACCGGTCCCGACCGGGTCGCCAACCGCGCGGCGCTGGACGAAATCATCGACAAGGCCTTCGGCGCGGCACCGCGCGAGGAAATCATCGCCCGGCTGGAGGCGGCGAAGGTCGCCTATGGGCGGCTGTCGACGCTGGACGATCTGGTGGCGCATCCCCAGAACCGCTTCATCAAGGTGGAGACCAGCGTTGGCGAGGTGAATGTCCTGGCCCCGCCCCCGATCGCCGTCGGCGAGGCGGAATCCTACGGCCCCGTCCCGGCGCTGGGCGCAGACGACGACGCCGTGCGGGGGGAATTCGGCGGGTGAGCCGCGCGCTTGCCTATTTTTCCAACGATTACCGCTCGGCCGGCGGCAGGTTCCGGGTCGCCTGCAAGACCGCCCGCCTGCGCATGGAGACATTCGAGCATCCCGATACGGACCGCGGCGTCCAGCCGCTGCATACCGATGTTGCGATCCTGGGGCCGGAGCGCAGCCGCGCCGTGCTGATGATTGCGTCGGGCACCCATGGCGTGGAGGGTTTCTGCGGCTCGGCGATCCAGACCGGCCTGATCATGGAGGGGCTGGCAGGAAGGCTGCCGCCCGATCTGCGGGTGGTCATGGTCCATGCGGTGAACCCGTACGGCTTCGCCCATCTGCGCCGCGTCAACGAAGACAATATCGATCTCAACCGCAACTTCATCGACCACGACGCGGCCCCGCCCGCCAACCCGGCCTATGACGAACTGGCCGGGCTGATCGGGCCGACAAGCTATTGGAAAATGGCCAGCGGCCTGACGCTCGGGAAACTGCTGATCCACCGCATGACGAGGGGCACGGCGAAGCTGCAGGCGGCCATCACGGGCGGGCAATACAATCATCCCGAAGGCCTGTTC
>JBFFGY010000220.1:0-5133 GCA_041557215.1 Alphaproteobacteria bacterium | reverse complement strand
CCCAGTTCGTTGCAGGTGTACTGGAAGCCATAGTCGCCGGCCATGGCCACGACCGGCTGGTCCAGTACGCCGGCACGCGCCCCGATTGCGGCCGGCAGGGCATAACCCAGCGTGCCGAACCCCACCGGGTGCAGCCAGCAGCGCGGCCGGTCGACCGGGAACCTGCAATTGCCGGTATAGGCGATCTGAGTCATATCGGTGGCGACGACGGCGTCTTCCGGCAGGCTGGCCCGGATAACGTCCAGCACCGCGATATGCTTGCGCGACAGCGGGCCCCATTGCCCGGCAATCCCGACCCTCGCCGCCTCGACCGCGGCCGACTGGCGGTCGACGGGAAGTGCGCTTGCTGGACTCCCCAGCGCGGCGACAAAGGCGCCAGCATCCGCGTGGATGGCAAAATCGGGCTCGTGATTGACCGATAGCTGTCTCTCTTCGATATCTACCCGGATGGTCCGGGCCGACAGGCTGGGCACTGTTTCCGCCCACCAGTCGGTTTCGGCCAACTCCGAGCCCAGTACAAGCAGGACATCCGCGTCAGCGATGAGATCCTGGACCGGTTTCAGCGAGAGAGTCCCACCCAGGGACAGGTGATGCGATTCCGGAAAAATCCCCTTGCCTGCCGTCGTGGTAACCACGATGGCACACAGCGATTCGGCCAGACCGATTATGGCCTCTCGCCTGACGCCGATTGCCCCGCCACCAAGCAGGATCACGGGGCTTTCCGCCGATTCTAGCCATTTTCGGGCGGTCTCCACGAGCTCCTGGTCCGGTTGTGGCGCTGGCGCCGTGGCGCCAGGGCTCCACTCGCCGTCGGCAATGGCGGCGAGCACATCCAGCGGCGCCGACAGATGCCATGGCCGCGGGCGTGCCGCGGCGAAAGACGCGAATGCGCGTCGCAGGAAGGGCGGGATTTCCGCCGGATTCAGGGCCAGCGCGCTGTCGGCGGCCAGCGGCGCTGTCACCGCGCGCTGGTCGGTGATTTCATGCAGCCGTCCCCTGCCATGCCCCAGATGTTCGGTCTCGTTCACCGACGATACCACCAGCATGGGCACCGAATCCGACCAGGCCTGCCCCATGGGCGTGGCGATGTTGGTGACGCCCGGCCCCGAGATGACGAAACAGACGCCAGGCCGCCCGCTCGCCCGGGCGTAGCCGTCCGCCATGAAGCCCGCCCCCTGCTCATGCCTGGGCAGGATATGCCGGATGTCCGACCCGGCCAGGCCCTTGTAGAGCTCAAGCGTATGAACGCCGGGAATACCGAAAACGGTGTCGACGCCATAGCCCTCCAGCAAGCCGGCTATGGCCTCCCCGCAACTCCGGTTTGCCGGCATCCCTTCCGGACCGCCGCGTCAGAACGGGATTTCGTCGTCGAGGTCGCCGCCGGACGGCGCACCACCGCTGCCACCACTACCGCCGCCATAGCCGCCGCCGTTCTGACCGTAGTCGCCGCCGCCACCGCCGCCTTCGCCGCGGCCATCCAACATGACCAGAGTGCCGCGGAAGCGTTGCAGCACCACTTCGGTGGTATATTTCTCCTGGCCGCTCTGGTCGGTCCATTTACGGGTCTGCAGTTGGCCCTCCAGATAGATCTTGCTGCCCTTCTTCAGATACCGCTCGCAGACCTCAGCGATCTTGTCGTCGAAGACGACGACGCGGTGCCATTCCGTGCGCTCCTGCATGTCGCCGCTGTTGCGGTCGCGCCAGCGCTCGGATGTCGCCACCGACAGATTGCACACCTTCCCGCCATTCTGCATGGTCCGCACCTCCGGGTCGCGTCCCAGATTGCCGACGAGGATGACCTTGTTAACGCTGCCTGCCATGAATTTACCGTCCCGATTTTCTTAAGTTGCCCTCGTCCATCCCGCAAATCCGCGCAATAGGCCGGCGCCGGTGGACCGGCATGGACTATAGCGGCTGCCGCCGCCGGTCGCCAGCCGCAATACCGCCTGCCGGGGCCTTTCGTGACCGCCCCTGACGCCCTATATTGGTCTGTTGCAGCTAATTCAGAAAACGACAGGTTCATGAACAAGACGATCAGCGTGCGCGGCGCCCGCGAACATAATCTGAAGGGCGTCGACGTCGATCTGCCGCGCGACCAGCTTGTGGTCATCACCGGGCTCAGCGGTTCCGGGAAATCCTCGCTTGCCTTCGACACGATCTATGCCGAGGGGCAGCGCCGCTATGTGGAAAGCCTGTCGGCCTATGCGCGCCAGTTCCTCGAACTGATGCAGAAGCCGGACGTGGATTCGATCGAGGGCCTGTCGCCGGCCATTTCCATCGAGCAGAAGACCACCAGCCGTAATCCGCGTTCCACCGTCGGCACGGTCACCGAAATCTATGATTATCTGCGCCTGCTGTTCGCGCGCGTCGGCACCCCCTATTCGCCGGCTACCGGCCTGCCGATCGAAAGTCAGACCATCAGCCAGATGGTCGACCGCATCCTGGCCATGCCGGAGGGCACCCGTCTCTATCTGCTGGCCCCGATCATCCGCGGGCGCAAGGGCGAATACCGCAAGGAATTGCTGGACTTGCAGAAGCGAGGCTTCCAGCGGGTGAAGATCGACGGCGAACTCTACGAGATCAACCAGACGCCTGCCCTGGACAAAAAGCGCAAGCATGATATCGAGGTGGTCGTGGACCGCCTGGTGGTGCGTTCCGATATCGCCAGCCGCCTGGCCGATTCGCTAGAAACCGCGCTGCATCTGGCCGACGGGCTGGCCATCGCCGAGAACGCGGACGGTGGCGAGCGCACGATCTTCTCCGAACGTTTTGCCTGCCCGGTTTCCGGCTTCACCATCGACGAAATCGAGCCGCGGCTGTTCTCCTTCAACAACCCGTTCGGTGCCTGCCCCTCCTGCGACGGGCTGGGCACCACGATGTATTTCGACCCGGAACTCAGTGTCCCGGACGATTCGAAATGCCTGGCCGATGGTGCCATCGCCCCTTGGGCCAATTCCTCGTCGCCCTATTTCCGCCAGACGCTGGAAGGCATCGCCCGGCATTTCAAGGTCAGCATGCGCGAACCCTTCCGCGACCTGCCGGAAGCCGTGCAGCAGGCGATCCTGCATGGCACGGGCGATACCAAGATCAAACTGTCCTATGACGACGGGCTGCGCAGCTATGCCATCGAAAAGCCCTTCGAGGGCGTGATCCCCAACATGGAACGCCGCTGGCGCGAGACCGACAGCGCCTGGGTGCGCGAGGAATTGGCCAAATACCAGGCAGTCCACCCCTGCGAATCCTGCGGCGGCCACCGCCTGAAGCCGGAAGCCCTGGCGGTAAAGATTGACGGGCTTCATATCGGCGAGGTCTCCACCATGACGATCGCCGAGGCCGGGAATTGGTTCGGTGCGCTGTCCGGCCGTCTGGACGAAAAACGGAACGCCATTGCAGAGCGGATCCTGAAGGAAATTAACGAACGCCTGGGATTCCTGAACAATGTCGGGCTGGAATATCTGTCGCTGTCACGCGCCTCGGGCACGCTGTCCGGCGGCGAAAGCCAGCGCATCCGCCTTGCCTCGCAGATCGGCTCGGGACTGACGGGCGTGCTCTATGTGCTGGATGAACCCTCCATCGGCCTGCATCAGCGCGACAACCAGCGGCTTCTGACGACACTGCAGCGCCTTCGCGACCTGGGTAATACGGTTGTCGTCGTCGAACATGACGAGGATGCCATCCGCACCGCCGATTACCTGGTGGATATGGGCCCGGGCGCGGGAATCCATGGCGGCGAGGTAGTAGCGGCGGGCCGGCCGGAAGAGGTCATGGCCTGCCCAGACAGCGTGACGGCGCAATATCTGACCGGAACCCGCGAAATTCCCCTTCCCGCCAAGCGGCGCCCCGGCAAGGGCAACCAGTCGCTGGTCGTCAAGGGCGCGCGGGCCAACAACCTGCAAAATCTGGAGGTAAAGATCCCGCTTGGGACCTTTACCTGCGTTACCGGCGTTTCCGGCGGCGGCAAGTCGACCCTGATCATCGAGACGCTGTACAAGGCGCTGGCCAAGCGGTTGAACAACGCCCGCACCCATCCCGGCGAGCATGACTCGATCCGCGGCGCGGAATATCTCGACAAGATCATCGATATCGACCAGTCGCCGATCGGCCGCACGCCGCGTTCCAACCCGGCGACCTATACCGGCGCCTTCACCCCGATCCGCGACTGGTTCGCCGGCCTGCCGGAATCCAAGGCCCGCGGTTATGCGCCGGGGCGGTTCTCCTTCAACGTCAAGGGCGGCCGCTGCGAGGCCTGCCAGGGCGACGGGGTGATCAAGATCGAGATGCATTTCCTGCCCGACGTCTATGTTCAGTGCGACCAGTGCAAGAACAAACGCTACAACCGTGAAACGCTGGAAATTACCTTCAAAGACAAATCGATCGCCGATGTTCTTGACATGACAGTCGAGGAAGGCGCGGAGTTCTTCAAAGCGGTTCCCGCCATTCGTGACAAGCTGCAGACGCTGGACCGTGTTGGCCTCGGCTATATCCATGTCGGACAGCAGGCGACGACCCTGTCCGGCGGCGAGGCGCAGCGCGTCAAGCTGGCCAAGGAACTGTCGAAACGTGCCACGGGCCGCACCCTCTATATCCTCGACGAGCCGACCACCGGCCTGCATTTCGCCGACGTCGAGAAGCTGATGGAAGTGCTGCATGCGCTGGTCGACCAGGGCAACACGGTCGTGGTGATCGAACATAATCTGGAGGTCATCAAGACCGCCGATCATATCATCGATCTCGGCCCGGAGGGCGGCAATGGCGGCGGCCGGATCGTCGCCCAGGGCACGCCCGAGGAAGTCGCCCGCGTGGCGGAAAGCTATACCGGTCAGTATCTGGCGCCCTATCTGCAGCACCGCGCAGCACCAAAGAAAAGGGCCTGACGTCCGATGGCCCGCCCCGCCACATGTCTGGAAGACGTGGTCAACTGGACGTTGGGGGAAGGTAAACATCTGCGCCTGCGGGATCTTATTCCGGGATTTTGCCAAAGGCTGATAGAGGCAGGCGTTCCGCTGCGGCGCTGTTCCCTGCATATACGGCAACTCCATCCCCAGTTCTACTCACGCGGGTTCTACTGGTGCCAGGGCGATGTTCAGGCCAAGGAATCGCCCCGCGAGCACGGGATCGAAAAATCTCCCATCT
>JBFFGY010000219.1:0-5139 GCA_041557215.1 Alphaproteobacteria bacterium | reverse complement strand
TTTCCCACAAACGGGTTCAATGAGATGCATCGCACTGCTCGTCAAAACGCCATCATGGCCGAAATATCCACCAGCGGCTCCTGCTCGGTCGCCGACCTTGCACGGCGGCTGGACGTTTCCGGAGAGACGATCCGCCGGGACATTAAGCGCATGGCCTCGCAAGGGCTGGTGCGAAAGGTCCATGGCGGCGCGACCTTGCCCGGCCCACTGCACGAGGCCAGTTTCGAACAACGAATGACCGAAAATGCCGACGCCAAGGAAACGATTGCCCGCGCGGCGGTGGCCCATATCGGCGACGGCGAGACCCTGTCCTTCGACACCGGCACCACGACCGCCTATGTCGCGCGCATGTTGGCCATGCGGCGCGGCCTGACGGTTATCACCAATTCGCTGGACATCGCCCGGACCATGGCCGGCAACAACCAGGTCTTCATGGCCGGCGGAGAGCTGCATGTGGAACTGGGCGCCACGCTGGGTATCGCGACGGCTGAGTTCGTCAGCCAGTTCCGGGTGCGCACAGCCTTCCTTTCAGCCGGCGCGATCGATGCCATGGACGGGCTGATGGATTTCGATATGGCCGAAGCACAGTTCAGCCGCGCCCTGATGGAGGCCGCCGAGCGGGTGATCGTCGTGGCCGACCACAGCAAGTTCGGCAAGCGCGCGCTGGTCCGCGCCTGCGAACTGAACCGCATCGACATGTTGATTACGGATAAGGCGCCACCGCCGGCCCTGGCCGAAAGGCTGGACGAGGCCGGCGTAGTAGTGGAAGTGGTGGGCGACAATCCGTGAAACTGCCTTTCCCGTCCTAGAATCGAACCCGGTAGCCCAGCGC
Organism: Alphaproteobacteria bacterium; assembly: GCA_041557215.1. Lineage (GTDB taxonomy): Bacteria > Pseudomonadota > Alphaproteobacteria > UBA8366 > JADFVY01 > JADFVY01. The sequence continues at coordinate 4,307 of JBFFGY010000219.1, read as the reverse complement.
CACGAAGTTGGAGCCGCCGTCATGCGTGCCGTAGAGACCATAGGCGGCCGAGCGGTGATGCAGGCGCAGGACGATCTCACGGTCCGGCCGGGCCCTAGTGGAAAAGGCAGCTTCAATGCCCATGAATTGCAGGAATCTCTTGGACGGCGGATCGACACGGGCCTCCATCACCGGTAGTTCGGAGGCCAAGGAAACGCCAGTCGAGAACGCGAAACTGCCGGTCCAGAATGGGTCGGTCCAGCGCAGGCCGAGAGCGAGGTCGCCTTCCCAATGGCGCTGTTCGCCGAAATGCTTGACGGCGATGGCTCCGACCTCCCAGGTAAAATCCTCCCACATGACGCCGATTTCGCGCGACAGGCCGACGCCGACAAACCACGTATTTTCGAAATCGGAGACGATGCCGGGGAGGTCCTCGATATCGCCATCGGTGCCCCAAGCGCCCCAGAAGGTCACGGCCCTGGGGCTCGGTTCGGCCGGCGTGGCTTCCTGGGCCGGGGCAGGTGCGGGCAGAAGCCACAACAGCAGCACCACCAGTACGCACCCTTGCCTGAGTCGGTTTCGCACACCCGTTCCCCTTGACCAGGGGAACAGTTTATCACAACCGGCCCTGCACCGCGTTCAGGAATACCGCCTTCATGTCGTCAGCATTCATCGGGCGCGGGTTGCCGCCGGTCGAGGGGTCGGCCTCCGCCAGCCTGCCCACGGCGTCGGCCTGGTCATCGGGCACATCCATATGGCCCAGCGTATCGGGAATGCCGAGATCGCCGCGGAACTGCATGACCCATTCCAGCACCGCACCGTAACTGGTGTCCGACAGGCCCAGCACGCGGCATAGCAGATCCATGCGGTCCTCGATGGCTGGGCGGTTGAACTGCATTACATAGGGCAGCAGCACCGCGTTGGTCAGGCCGTGATGGGTGTCGTACATGGCGCCGACCGCATGGGCGATGGAATGCACCCCGCCCAAGCCCTTCTGGAAGGCGGTCGCCCCCATCGAGGCGGCGACGAGCATCTGGCCTCGGGCCTCGATATCGTCGCCCTTGCGGAAGGCGCGGGGCAGGAATTCCTTGATCAGTCGCATGCCCTCCAGCGCGATGCCCTCGGCCATCGGATGATAGCCCGGCGCGCAATAGGCCTCGAAGCAATGGACGAAGGCGTCGATGCCGGTGGCCGCCGTGATATGCGGCGGCAGGCCGGTTGTGAGTTCGGCGTCCGAGATCACGATGCCGGGCAGCATCGTCGGGTGGAAGATGATCTTCTTTTCGTGGGTCTGTTCGTTGGTGATGACGCTGGCGCGCCCGACCTCCGAGCCGGTGCCGGCCGTCGTCGGCACGGCAACGACGGGGGCCACACCGGCCTCGTTGACGCGGGTCCAGTTGTCGCCGACATCCTCGAAATCCCAGATCGGCCGGTCTTGGCCGACCATCAGCGCCACCGCCTTGGCCGCGTCCAGGCCGCTGCCGCCGCCGAAGGCGATAACGCCGTCATGGCCGCCGTCCCTGTAGGCGCGCACGCCGTCTTCCACATTGCGGCCGATCGGGTTGCCCTTGACGTTGCTGAACAGGCCGGTCGGCAGACCGGCGGCTTCGTTGGCCGCAACCGCATTCGCCACCATCGGCTGGCCGGCGATGCCCGGATCGGTGATCAGCAGCGGCTTCGCCATGCCGAGCGAGCGGCAGGCATTCGCCAGCTCCGAGATACGGCCGGGGCCGACGATCATCTTGGTGGGGTAGTTCCAGTTGCCGGTAACTTTCGCCGGATCGAATGTCATTTGTAATGCTCCCTGTACTTAACTCTTTGACACCTGCCCGAACACCGGCGCGGCCTCATACTTCGAGACGGGCCTTCGGCCCTCCTCAGCATGAGGGCACAAACGTCGGAGCCTCATGCTGAGGAGCGGCAAAGCCGCGTCTCGAAGTATGAGGCCGCTCGGTATCGCCGACACAATTGTTACACCGCCACGCGCAGGTGATAGCTCTTGGGCCTTGTCAGATGTTCGTAGCCGACGACCGACAGCGTGCAACCGCGTCCCGAATTCTTCACGCCGGTCCAGGCCAGGGCCGGGTCCAGATAGTCGCAGCGGTTCATGAACCAGGTGCCGGTGTCCACCTTGTCACCGACCGCGATAGCGGCGTCCGGGTCCTTCGTCCAGACCGAGGCTGTCAGCCCGAACTCGCTGTCGTTCATCAAATTCACCGCCTCGCCGTCGGAGGCCACCTTCATGATGCCGATGACGGGGCCGAAGCTCTCCTCGGTCATCACCCGCATGGAATGGTCGACATCGACCAGCACCTGCGGCGCCATATAGGGCGTGCCGGGTTTGTCGGCGGAGAATTCGGACGGATCGACCAGCGAGCGCGCGCCCGCCTTGACCGCGTCGGCCACCTGCCCGCGGCAGAAATCGGCTGCGCTCGCGCGCACCATCGGGCCGAGATTGGTATCGGCCTCCAGCGGGTTGCCCAGCCGGTATTTGCGGGTCAGCTCCACGAAGCCCTCGACGAAGACGTCGTGCAGGCTTTCATGGACATAAATGCGCTCGATGCCGCAGCAGGACTGGCCGGAATTGAAGAAGGCACCGTCGACGAGATTCTCGACCGCGAAATCCAGGTCGGCATCCTCGCGCACATAGGCCGGATCCTTGCCGCCCAGTTCCATGCCGGTGCCAATGAAGCGGCCGGAGATCGCCTCGGCGATCGCATGGCCCCCGGGAACCGAACCGGTGAAGGCGACGTAATCGACGCGGCTATCCTGGATCAGCTTCTCGGTGTCGCCATGGCTCATATGCAGGTACTGGAACACGCCCTCGGGCAGGCCGGCGGCCTGGAACGCCGCGGCATAGCGCTCGGCGCAGAGCGGCGTCTGGTGCGAATGCTTCAGCACCACCGCATTGCCCGCCATCAGCGCCGGGACAATCGAATTGACCGAGGTGAGGTAGGGGTAGTTCCAAGGCGCGACCACGGCGACCACGCCCAACGGCTCACGGCGGATGAAGCGGCGGAATCCTTCCTTCGGCTCGGCCTCGATCTCGGCCAGCGCCTTTGGGGCGGCATCGATCATATAGCGGGCGCGCTCCTCGAAACCACGTACCTCGCCCGGCGTTTGCGAGACGGGCCGGCCCATCTGCCAGGTCAGTTCCTCGGCCACCGAATCGGTCATCGCCACGAAGGCGTCTACCGCGCGGGTAAGGATTGCCTGGCGCTCGGCCATGGGCACCGCGCGCCATACGGCTTGCGCCAGCACCGCACGGCCCAGCGCAGCCTCGATTTCCTTCGCCTTGGCCAGCGGCCGCTCTACGTAAAGGCTGCCGTCCACCGGCGAGATTGTCTTGAGTGTTTCGGCCATGAATCCGGCCCCCTGTCGTTTGTATGCTACGTTATTCGATTGGCATCCTCATACTCCTACGTCGAGGTCCGCGCAAGCGGTGGCGGAAGAGATCAATACCGCTGGCCGCCGGGCAGGCCGAAAGCCCCATCACGCCTCGGCGTTGCTCACCTGATAGCTGGCGCCGTCCAGCCAGCCGGGAGAGATTTCGACGCCCCAGCCCGGCCTGTCCGTGACGGTCGCCCGGCCATCAACGATGTCATAGGGAGACTCGACGAACAGTTCCTGCTGCCAGGGATAATAGTCCGGCCCCTCGATCGAGAATTCCAGATATTTTCCAGCGTTCGGGATAGCGCGCAACAGATGCATGGTGAACAGCGTCACCATCGACAGATTGGCGCAATGGGGCGTGCAGGGCAGGCCGGCCTCGGCCCCCATCGCGGCGACCCGAAGGGTCCGCAAGATACCGCCAAGATAGAGGATATCCGGCTGGATGACGTCGACGGCGCGCATGGCGGTCATGCGCTTCCAGTGCTGCAGGTCGCAGTCCTGCTCGCCGCCGGTCACGTCCAGCGTCAGGGCGTCCGTGACCTTCTTCGTTTCCTCCATCAGCCAGTAGGGGCAGGGTTCCTCGAAATGCTCGACGCCGTTGGCCTCCAGCAGCCGCCCGACCTCTATGGCGCGCGGGGCGGAGAAGCCGGAATTGGCATCGACCAGCAACGAAACCTCCGGCCCCAGCGCGTTGCGGATCGCCGGCACGATCTCCTCCGTACGGCCGGGCCATTCGTCAACGTCGTGGCCGCATTCGGCGGCGACCCGGAACTTGAAGGCGTCGAAGCCGAATTCCCCGCTCAGCCGCCGGAAACGCTCGGCCTCGTCCGCCGGGGTGATGTCGCGGCGCATGGAGGAGGCATAGGCGCGCAAGCTGCCCGGGCTGCCGCCGATCAGGCTGGCCACCGGCTTGCCCGCCTGCCTGCCGCGCCAGT
>JBFFGY010000218.1:0-5142 GCA_041557215.1 Alphaproteobacteria bacterium | reverse complement strand
GGCGCTGGCTGACGATACGCACAAGTTCGAGGCGCGTTATCTGGACCGGCTGGTCGGGCCGCTGCCCGAAGCCGAGGCGCTCTGGCGCGACCGCTCGCCGATCAATCATACGGACGGGCTGGGCTGCCCGGTGATCTTCTTCCAGGGGTTGGAGGACATGGTGGTGCCGCCGAACCAGGCCGAGGCCATGGTCGCCGCACTACGCGAAAAGGGCATCCCGGTCGCCTATGTCCCGTTCGAGGGCGAGGGTCACGGCTTCCGCAAGGCCGAAAACATCAAGCGGGCCCTGGAAGGCGAACTCTATTTCTATGGCCGTGTCTTCGGCTTCACACCGGCCGACGATATCGAGCCGGTGGAAATCGAGAATCTTTGAAGTGACCCGCGCTCTCTGCTTCGACCTGACCCGGCGGGGACGGTCTCGCGGGTATGGCGAATTTGCCGCAGTCGGGGTGGCTGCCGGGACTTGCCCGGGGGGCGCGTTGGGGTCATCCTTGTCAACCTGACAATGCCTTCGAGGGGAGTGTACGGATGAGCGGGCCTCAGCCTGGAATTCTTGCCGAAGTACCGGACCAAGCGCGTTACCTTGAATTCGGGTTGGCGCCGGATGCCGACCCTGGGCCGGCCCTTCGCGAACTGGCCGCCCTCGACCTTGGCGAGGAACTGATCTTCGGGTTCGGTTTCGGGATGGTCGGCAAGCTGGGCGCCGCCATCGGGCCGTTGCGCGGGTTCCGGGCGCTGAGCGGTCCGGGCTGCGAGATCCCCTCGACGCAGGCCGATATCTGGTGCTGGATCCGGGGCGATGACCGCGGGCGGATCGTCCATCGGGGCCGAGCGGTCGAGGATCTGCTGGAACCGGCCTTCCGGCTGCATGGAATGCAGGACGGTTTCAAATACGATACTGCGCGCGACCTCAGCGGTTATGAGGACGGGACAGAAAATCCGGAGGGCGAGGCCGCAATCGAGGCGGCGGTGGCCCAGGGGCTGGGCGCCGGGCTGGACGGATCAAGCTTCGTCGCGGTCCAGCAGTGGGAGCATGATCTCGACCATTTCGAATCCCTGACCAAGGGCGAGCGCGACCATATCATCGGGCGCAGGCTGAGCGACAATGAGGAGTTGGACGACGCGCCGGATTCGGCCCATGTCAAACGCACCGCGCAGGAATCCTTCAATCCGGAGGCCTTCGTTCTGCGCCGGTCCATGCCCTGGGCGGACGCCGGCGGCGAGGGGCTGGTCTTCGTCGCTTTCGGGAAATCCTTCAACGCCTTTGAGGCGCAACTCCACCGGATGACCGGCGGCGAGGACGGCGTCGTTGACGGCCTGTTCCGCTTCACCCGCCCGGTAAGCGGCGGTTACTACTGGTGCCCGCCCGTTGTTGGTGGGAAGCTCAACCTCTCGGCACTGGGACTCTAATCCACGGCGGGGACCGCCCGCCTTTCCGGCAGGGTGTCGTAGACGAGGGCGACGAGGATGATGGCGGCACCGACGATCGATCGGGTCTCCGGGATTTCGCTGAGGAAGGCCCAGGCCAGGATTGGGGCGACGACCGCTTCGCCCAGGCAGAGCAGGCCGGCCTCGGCGGCCTGCAGATGGCGGACGCCGCGGGTGAACAGCCAGGTGCCCAGACCCATGGCGACCAGCCCGATCATCAGCAGGTAGGGGTAATCGGTCGCCGCCACCGCGAAGGGGCGGTCCAGGAACAGGGCGATGATGGCGATCGCGATGCCGGCCATGGCGTTGGAGGGCATCATGTCCACCGGTTGGCCGTTGCGTATGGGCGCGGAGCGCAGGGCGATGATATTGACGGCGAAGCAGGCCCCCGTCGCAAGCGCAATCAGGTCGCCGGCAAGCTGGATGCTGCCCAAAGAATTAGACACCATCACCACCACGCCGCCGAAGGCGCCGATCATGGCCAGCAGCGTGCGCCGGCGCAGATGCTCGCCCAGAAAGATCCGGCCCAGCAGGGCGGCGATCAGCGGCGCCGTGGCGAGCAGTACCACCGTATTGGCCACGCTGGTGCGGGTCAGTGACAGGATATAGCCGCTATAGGCCAGCGTCAGGGTCGCCGCGGCCAGGATGCCCGGCCGCCCCGTATTAAGGATCGCTTGCAGCAGGTTGCGGCCATGTTCCCGCCACAGCCAGACGAACATGGCCAGCGCCATCAGCCCGCCGCTCCAGAACAGGATCTGCCATTCATGGGCGCCGGTCTTGCGCACCCACAGCGGTTCCGACGCCCAGAACAGGGTGGCGGTTAGGACTAGCAGAATGCCCCGTGCGCGATCGGTCATCTCTTCCTTTCCTGTCCGGGCCGGTTATCATGCCGGCAGCGGACAATTTCAGTCAGGCCGCAGACTATCCGTTCGACGTAAGGCAATCACGGGAAATCGTATCCAATGCCCATGACGCAGAAATACCTGTCCTGCCTCGGCCCGCAGGGCTTCCACCGGATCGCCTATACGGAATGGGGCGCCGCGCCGGGCAAGCCGACCTTGATCTGCGCCCATGGCATGACGCGCAATTCCCGGGACTTCGACGGGCTGGCGGCGGCGATGGAAGATCGTTACCGTGTTGTCTCGATGGATGTGGTAGGGCGCGGCGCGAGTGACTGGCTGGCGGATTACGGCGGCTACGGCTACGCGCAGTATCTGGCGGACGCGGCGGCGCTGATCGCGCGGCTGGATGTGGAGCAGGTGGATTGGGTCGGCACCTCGATGGGCGGGCTGATGGGCATGATGCTGGCGGCGCGGCCGAACAGCCCTATCCGCAAGCTGGTGATCAACGATATCGGGCCTTTCATTCCCAAGGCTTTCCTGGGGCGCATCCGCAACTATGTCGGCACGAATCCGCATTTCGCGGATCTCGCCGAGTTGGAGGCCTATATCCGAAAGGTCCATGGCAGCTTCGGGCCGATGAGCGACGAGCAGTGGCGCCATCTGGCCGAGCATAGCGCCCGGCCGCTGGAGGGTGGTGGCTGTGGTCTGGCCTACGATCCGGCCATCGCCAAGGCGACCTTCAGCCCGGATGGACCGTCCGACGTGGAGATGTGGGGCATATGGGAACAGGTGACTTGCCCGGTGCTTGCGCTGCGCGGGGCCGAGTCCGACCTGCTGCTGCCGGAAACCGTTGAGCGCATGAAGGCCAGCGGGCCGGGCTGCGAGGCCGTGGACATTCCGGGCTGCGGCCACGCGCCCTCGCTGATGCCCGCCAACCAGATTGCCATCGTGAGGGATTGGCTTGCCGGATAAGGGGACGAATACTGGTTTTCCTGCCTTCCGGGCCCGTGCGCCCTGGTGGGGCGGCGATCTGCAGACACTGCGCAACACGCTGGCCCGCCGCTTCGGGCTCGACGATTTCGCGATGCCGGGGACAGCGCTGGACCTACCCGCCGATGACGGCTCCGGGGACCGGCTGATCGGACTGCTGAACGAGGGGGCGGTGGAGCGCCGCCGGCCGCTGGCGGTGCTGGTGCATGGGCTGACCGGTTGCCACGAATCCGGCTACATGGTGCAGACGGCGCGATATCTGAGCGGGCTGGGCTATCCGGTATTGCGGTTGAACATGCGCGGGGCCGGGCCCTCGGCGGCGACCTGCGGCCAGCGCTATCATGCGGGGCGTGGGCAGGACATTGCTGCGGCGTTGCGCGCCCTCGATCCCGTCTTGTTGGGCGACGGCGTTGTGCTGGTCGGCTATTCGCTGGGCGGGTCGATCCTGCTGAATTTCCTGGCGCATCATGCGGCGGATTTCCCGGTGCGGGCCGCCGCCGCCGTCTCCGCGCCGATCGACCTCGCGGCCGCCGCCGACCGCATCCTGGCGCCGCGCAACCGGCTCTATCACCGCTATCTGCTGGACCGGATGAAGCTGGACTGGGCCGGGCTGATGCGGAACCGCGAGGAACGCATCGCCCTGGCCCGCATCGCCACGATCCGCGAGTTCGACGACCGGCTGGTCGCCCCGCCCAACGGCTTCGGCACGGCGGACAATTACTATGCGGAATGTTCGGGCAAGCGGGTGCTGGGGGGGCTGTTGCCCCCGACCCTGATGATCCACGCCGCCAACGACCCCTGGATCCCGGCCGCGAGCTATGACGCTGTCGACTGGACCGCCAACCCTGCGCTCACCCACCTCATGCCGCCCGGCGGCGGTCACGTCGGCTTCCACCAGCGCGGCCATCCGCCGAACTGGCACGACGCCTGTATCGGCGCGTTTTTCGGGGATTATACGGGTTAACGCATTCGGTTTGCCATGCGTCTGGATGTTCTGGAAACGGTTTATTGCCCGCCGGTGGTACGGCGCACGATTGACTCTAATCAAGGTGTATCGATGCAGGTTTCCTGTATTTGACATAAATGCGCCTGAATGCCGGGCGGTGTAATCCTTGGGGAAGAACAACGGGCCCCGGCCGGGAATGCAGAGGAAACGCCAAGAGGACTTCAGAAGGCCGATGTTGCTGTTTCGCAAGCGGCGATGGCGCAGGTTCGGCGCCGCGCTGGTTCTTGGCGTCTTTTTCCTCAACGCCCTGGCGCCCATCTGGCTGGCTGAAAGGGGATTTGCCGGCATCGGTAGAGCCGCCGAAACGGCGGGCGAGGCAGGGCCGGATTCAACGATCCTGATCTGCACGGGCGCAGGGCTCAAGCTTGTCCGCCTGGACGGCAATGGCGAGCCGGTATCCGGGAGCGACCGCGGCGATGGGTTCTGCGTCCTTTGCCTTCCTTTCTACAGCATGGCCGGTATCGCGGCCGCCGCCGACCCGCCCTATGCCAAGCCGGCCTTCATTGCCGGCAATCAGCCACAGCCGATCGACGAAGGCCTGCTTCGCCCGTCTGTCTCGTCCGGCTCGTCTTCGCCACGGGCGCCTCCCGGCCTGTCCTGAAGCCGCGACTGCCGCGCGACGGCGTATCGGGAACGGCGGATCCGCCTCCCCGCGCATGCCGTGCCGGCAATTACACGAACTTCGGAATGGAACGATAACGCACCGGCGGATGGCCTCCCGTGACCGGAAACCGGGGTTTCGCCGCAGTCGGCGGCTGCCGTAGCAGGCGTAATCGATCCGGCAACACATTCGGGCGCGCCGCTCCGGCGATTGCGCCAGGCGCGGGCCGCCCCAGGCAGGAGACATTTCTCATGTATTCCAGGAAGACCCTTTTT
>JBFFGY010000217.1:0-5147 GCA_041557215.1 Alphaproteobacteria bacterium | reverse complement strand
TGCGGAGCAGGCCCTGTTGCACTGTTACCCGGACTATGCGGATTGGCGAAAATGGCTGGACGCTGCCCATGTGATGGACAGGGTGGATTACCGGAGCGGGCAGACGTTCGAAAGCATGGAGATGGCCGTGCGGGCCGCGTTGAGCGGGCTGGGCGTAGCCATAGGCGATCTGTTTCTGATACGCGATGAGCTGGAGTCTGGGCGTCTGGTGACACCCTTTGAAACCATCGCAACGGAAAACACCGGGTACTATTTCTTTTGCCAGCGTGACCGGTGCACGGAGCAGCCGATCGTCGCTTTCCGGGACTGGATCGCCGCGGAGGCAGTTGAGGACGAAGAAACCTTGGACCTTGCCAGTAGATGTTTGGAAGCCGGTGGCATCGCGCATGTCCCTCGGTAGTCTTTCCTGTTTGTCTGGCGCGCCCGCTGATTTTCCACTTTGATACACTTGTAGCGGTGTTGCGCCGGGCGTATTTTGCGTCGACTTTTTTCAGGAAGCCGTCAAACCATGAAACGAACCGTCGAGCGCTTTCCCCTGCTGTCGCTGTCGCCCGGAACGCGGCGGGAACTTACCGTCCATCATTATGGGACGCCCGGCGCCCGGCCGCGGGCCTATCTGCAGGCGGCGCTGCATGCCGACGAGCATCCTGGCCTACTGACGCTAAACCACCTGATCCGCATGCTGGACGAGGCGCCGGATCCGATCCTGGGCGAGATAGTCATCATGCCCGTCGCCAATCCCATCGGCCTGTCGCAGCAGCTTCATGGTTATCTGGTGGGGAGGTACGATTTTTCCGGCGGGCTGAACTTCAACCGCGACTTCCCGGAACTGAGCGAATCGATTGCCCGGGCGGTGGAAGGGAAACTGACCGACGATCCGGATGCCAATGCGGCGATGATCCGCGAGGCACTCGCGGACGCGGTCGTCGACCTGCCGCGCGACAGCGAACTGAAGGCGCTGCGTGCCGAGTTGCTGGGGCTTTCAATGAGTTCCGATATCGTGCTCGACGTCCATTGCGACCTGGAGGCCTTGCTGCATATCTATGCCTCCTACCATCAGCGGGAACTGGCAGTGGAGCTTGGCGCGGATCTGGGCGCGGACGTTGTTCTGCTGGAGCAGGAGCCTGGCGGCAACCCCTTCGACGAAGCGAATGCCGGCCTCTGGTGGAAGCTGCGCGATCGGCTGGGCGACGATCGGGTGCCGCTGGCCTGCTTCGCGGCGACCGTGGAATTGCGTGGCCAGGCAGATGTCAGCGACGAACTGGCCGAGGCTGATGCCGCCAACCTCTATCGTTTCCTGCAGCGCCGCGGCGTTATCGGCGGCGATCCCGGTCCTCTGCCTGCGCCAAGATGCGAGCCGACGCCGTTGGATGGCACGGACGTGATCCCTGCGCCCAGCGCCGGCATCGTCGCCTACAAGAAACAGTTGGGCGATCGGGTGGTTAAGGGTGAGGTGGTGGCGGAGATCGTGGACCTTACCGCAGAGGACCCGAAAAGCGCTCGTACGCCGGTGGTCAGTCGGGCCGATGGCCTGTTGTTTTCACGCCAGGTCCAGAAGCTGGTGACGCCTGGTACCTCGATTTGCAAGGTCGCCGGGGCCGAGAAACTGGCCCATCGCAAGCCGGGCAGCCTGCTGGAAGCATGATGGTGGGGTGCATTTTCGCTTTGAATGCCGTGATTTCTTCGCTACCGTTCGGTGACAAGAAGGATAAATGAATGAACAGGGAACCCGAATGAGCGCGGTAGCCGATCCGGCGCCGGAATCCGTACCTGCGCTGCAAGCCGAGGATGTCCACAAGAGTTTCGGCAGCCTTGAGGTGCTGAAGGGCGTCTCCCTGACCGCGCATGAGGGCGACGTGATCGCCATGCTGGGGTCCAGCGGTTCGGGCAAGAGCACTTTCCTGCGCTGTATCAATCTGCTGGAGACGCCGGACCAGGGGCATGTCTATGTCCGTGGCGAATTGATCCGCATGACGCGCAATCGCCGGGGCGAGGCGGTCCCGGCCGACCAGAAGCAGGTGGCGCGCATCCGATCGCGCCTGGCCATGGTGTTCCAGCAATTCAATCTCTGGTCCCATATGACGGTGCTGGAGAACGTCATCGAGGCGCCGGTCCATGTGCAGAAGGTGCCGAAGGCGGAAGCCGTCGACAAGGCCAGGGCTATCCTCGACAAGGTCGGGATTCTGGACAAGCAGGATCATTACCCGGCGCATCTTTCCGGCGGCCAGCAGCAGCGTGTCGGCATTGCCCGGGCGCTGGCGATGGAGCCGGATGTGCTGCTGTTTGACGAGCCGACATCCTCCTTGGATCCCGAACTGGTCGGCGAGGTGCTGCGCGTAATGCGCCAGCTGGCCGAGGAGGGACGCACCATGGTCGTCGTCACGCATGAAATGGGTTTCGCGCGGGAGGTTTCTTCCCATGTCGTCTTTCTGCATGAAGGCAGGATCGAGGAGCAGGGTCCGCCCGCCGATGTGCTGGGAAACCCGAAGTCGGAACGGCTTCGGCAATTCCTGGCGAGCAATTTGTAAAAACCGGCCCCGGATACCGGGGCCAAAACCAACTGCAGGATACAGAAGGAGATACAAATGATGCGGAGGCTTACCACATTCCTGGCGGCGGTTCTGGCCGTCACGGTCATGGCCGGCGGCGCCCAGGCGGGCCAGAAGGTCAAGATCGGCACCGAAGGCGCCTACCCCCCGTTCAACTCGATCGACAAGGACGGCAAGCTGGTCGGTTTCGACATCGACATCGCCAATGCCCTTTGCGACGCAGCCGGCTTCGAATGCGAATTCGTCGTGCAGGACTGGGACGACATGATCCCGGGTCTGCTGGCCAAGAAGTACGACGCCATCATCGCGTCCATGTCGATCACCGAAGAGCGCAAGCAGAAGGTCGACTTTACCGGCAAATACTACAACACGCCGGCCAAGTTCTTCGCGCGCAAGGGCTCCGGCCTTGAAATTTCGCCGGAAGGCCTGAAGGGCAAGGTGGTCGCGGTGCAGCGCGCCACGACCCATGAAAACTTCCTGACCGATAATTACGGCAGCGTCGTTACCATCAAGTCCTACGCGACCCAGGATGAGGCCTATCTCGATATCGTTTCGGGCCGCGCCGATGCCGGCATCGCCGATTCGGTCGCCGTCATGGACGGTTTCCTGAATACCGACCAGGGCAAGGATTTCGAGTTCGTCGGTCCCGACTTCAGCGACGTGAAATGGTTCGGCGAGGGCGCCGGCATCGCGATCCGCAAGGGCGAGGGCGATCTGCTGAACGCCTTTAACGACGCAATCGCCAAGATTCGTGCCGACGGCACCTATCAGAAGATCAACGCGAAATATTTCGACTTCGACGTCTACGGCAAGTGATCCGTTGACGTTCTGACTATCGGGCGCCGCCGTATTTTGCGGTGGCGCCCCGTTTTTTCGAGGAGACGGCGGCGTGCTCGACCTTCGCGGTTACGGATGGATGCTCTGGGAGGGCGTGCAGCTTACCCTTCTGGTCGGGGTATGTGCGCTGATGGTGGCGATCGCGATGGGTATGATCGGCGCCTGGGGCAAGCTGGCGCATAATCCCGTCGCCCGCCTGGCGGCTGGAACCTACACCACCGTCATACGCGGCGTTCCCGAACTGCTGTTGCTGCTGATCGTCTATTACGGCACGCCGACACTCATCCAGGACGTGGCAACGGGGCTGGGCTATGACATCATCATCGACGTCAACCCCTTCATTGCCGGTGTGGCGACACTGGGCTTCATCTATGGCGCCTTTTCCACGGAAGTCTTCCGCGGCGCCATCCTGGCGGTGCCGAAGGGGCAGATCGAAGCTGCCTATGCCGCCGGCATGAGCCGCAGCCAGATGGTGCGGCGCATCCTGCTGCCCCAGGTCTGGCGTTTTGCGCTGCCGGGGCTGGGCAATGTCTGGATGGTGCTGATGAAGGCGACGGCGCTGATTTCCGTGATCCAGTTGCCCGAATTGATGCGTAACGCCTATCTGGGCGCGGGCAATACCAAGCTGCCATTCACCTTCTATTTCGCGGCCTCGCTGATCTATCTGGGCATAACCATCGTTTCGATGCTCGGCCAGCAGCGCATCGAGGCCTGGGCGCGCCGCGGCGTGCGGGAGGCCTGAGCCATGGATGCCGTACTGAAATATCTGCCGCAGATGCTCGAAGGGGCGGTAACGACCATCGAGATCACGGTTGTCAGCGTGGCGATCGGGCTGGTGATGGCGGTGCCGTTGGCGCTGCTGCGCGTATCGAAGAACCCGCTGCTGTGGATGCCCGCCTACGGCTATATCTTCTATTTCCGCGGCACGCCGCTTCTGGTGCAGATATTCCTGATTTATTACGGCAGCGGCCAGTTTCGCGAGGAACTTCAGATGCTGGGCCTTTGGGGGTTCTTCCACGAGGCCTGGTTCTGCGCGGTCCTGTCGCTGACCCTGACTACCGCCGGCTACACCGCTGAGATCCTGCGTGGCGCGATCAGGTCGGTGCCCCATGGCGAGGTTGAGGCGGCGCGCGCCTGCGGCATGTCGCACTGGCTGCTCTACCGTCGCATCATCCTGCCCAAGGCGTTCCGGCTGGCGCTGCCCGCCTACAGCAACGAGGTGGTGTTCCTGTTCCAGGCGACCTCGTTGGTCAGCATCATCTCGCTGATGGACCTGACTGGCGTCGCCCGGGTCATCGCGGCGCGCAGCTTTGCGATCTACGAGCTCTACATCACCGCCGGCGTCATCTACCTGATCATCACCTACGGTATCCTGTTCGTTTTCAAGAAGGTCGAGTTCCGACTCACCGGCCACCTGCGCGACAGGGAGCACGTGGAGGTGACGGCGGACGGCGCGGTTATTCGCTGACGCGCTTCCGGGGCCGATATCCTACGCCGTGGACGGACGCGGCGACGGCGGCTAGCTTAGGGGCGCTGCAACTGACGGGAGCCGGCCATGGCGGAAACACCTGTTCTCATCGAGCGCGAAGCCGGCCTTGCCGTCCTCACGCTGAACCGGCCCGACTCCTATAATGCGATCAACCAGACGATGATGCAGGCGCTGCTCGACGCGCTGGTCGACTGCGACGAGGACGCCTCGGTTCGCGCCGTGCTGCTGACCGGGGCCGGCAAGGCGTTCTGCGCCGGCGGCGATCTGAAGGC
>JBFFGY010000216.1:0-5186 GCA_041557215.1 Alphaproteobacteria bacterium | reverse complement strand
GCTGCGCGGCGGAAGCGTAGGCCGCGATGATGCGCTCGATATCCCAGTCCTCGGCCTGCTTGGGGAAGGCGCGATGGGCCGGCTCGCGCACCGGAGAGGGCGCCAGCACCGGCAGCCAGTCCGCCTTGTTCCAGTTGGTGCGCCGGCCGAGATGGGTAAGCTGGATCATGGTCGCCGCGCCATGGTCGCGGCATTCGTCGGCCAGGCGCTTCAGCCAGGGCACGATATCGTCCCTGTAGGCATGCAGATTGCCGAAGGCGGCGGGCGAATCCTCGGCAACGATGGCGGACCCGGCCGTCATGTTCAGGGCAATGCCGCCCTTCGCCTTTTCCAAATGATAGAGACGATAACGGTCGGTCGGCAGGCCGCCCTCGGAATAGGCCGGCTCATGCGCCGTCGACATGAGGCGATTGCGGAGTTCAAGATGCTTCAGCCGATAGGACTGCAACAGGGGATCGTGGCTGGCCATGCGTGCCTCCCTCAAATCTTTGGCGGCACAATATCATTTGTCGGCCATCAAGTCTCTTTTCGGGAACGTCACGAAGACACGTCGACTTGTTCCTGACTCGCTGTCTCGCCCGAGAGGTTCAGTCCAGCCTCGCCTCACGAATTCCCTGTTCTCAGACTCTTCATGGCGATCTGAAATGTGCTTTGCAGCGGTAACCCGCGCTTTCGGAATATTCCAGTCGCCCAGGCCTGCTATCGGCCGGAAAGCCGACCTTGTCTCAAATGGCTGCCGAGTGCCGGTCTTGACCCTGAGCGGACATCCGGCAAGCCGTTAAGGCATTCGTTTCCATCCCATGCTGTCACTGCAGGGCATGACCCACACCGCCAAGATCCCCATCACCCTGCGGTCGGAAATCAGCAGCCGAGCCGTTCAGCCAGCCGGATGAAATCCTCGACAACATAATCCCAGTCTTCTTCCGCTTTCAGGTCTTTAGTCTGCTGCGAGCCGTGTTCCTGTCGACGCATCACGAAAGCTGTCTTCAGGCCGAAGGAACGCGCAGCCCTCAGGTCGTCATTATGCGCGGCCACCATCATGCAATCCTCCACCGCAAGGTCGAGAGCTTCCGCCGATTTCAGATAGACACTGCCCATCGGCTTGTAGTCTCGCGCAATCTCCGACCCCAAAATAGTGTCCCAAGGCAGCCCCGCGTTCCGCGCCAGATTTACCATGAGCGCGATGTTGCCATTGGAAACGGGCGCCAGAATGTGGTGCGCTTTCATGCGGGTCAGGCCCGGCACGACATCTGCCCATGGCGTCAGCCGATGCCAGGCACGTGATAACTGGATGCGCTCAGACTCTCGCGTTTTCTCCAAGCCGTATTCCGTTAGGACTTGGTCCAGGTTCTCACGGTGCAGTACATCTAGTTTCACGTAACCGCGCGCGCCCGAGCGGATCGGCTCCATACAAGGTTGGTAAAGCGCCCGCCAGCGGTCAGCCATAGCGGCCCAGTCACGCTCCAGCCCATGCTCTTCGCCCCACCGCTGCAACTCTGCCGAGATGCTGCTTCGCCAATCCACCACTGTACCGAAGACATCGAAAAAAAGCGCTCTAGTCAATTTCCCTCTCCGAAGACCCCTCTGCAATACGGCTTGCTGCCACGCTGTTACTGTCAGCTAAAGGTCCAACCTCAGGGAAGCAATAGCCCAATCTGCAAATCACGCTCAATCAGGAAACCAATGAAATCGCTGGTTCCGCTTGGGATTGTCTGCCATTGGCTACAGGCGGGCCTGAACCGGGGCTCCAATCCAGGTCCGGCTTTCTGCGCAGAGCGGCCAATGACGCATAGGATATCTGCTATTTGCGGGATTCCGGGAATATAGCCGGAATTTTACCGTCGTCAGTCGATTCAGATCGTGAAATAGCTCCTGGCCCGACCGGCGGCTATCGATCGCCTTGCCGCGTCAACGTCAAGGGCCGGTAGCGCGCCCGGGCCGCGCTACCGGCCCGGGATTTCCTAACCGCCTCTCGCCTTGGCCACCTCTTCCTGGACGAGCGTAACCAGCTGCTCCACGCCGAAGGATGGCAGCGGCCGGCCATTGACGAAGAATGTCGGCGTCTTGTTGGCCCCGACCACCTTGGCGTCGGCCATATCCTGGTTCAACGCGCCGATGACCTCTGGCTTGATCATGTCGCGCCGGGCCTGCGTCACGTCGAGCCCCGCCGATGCAGCGACCTGCCAGGCTCTGTTCAGATTTGCCGGCCTGCCGCCATGGGCAGACCATTCCGGCTGGGCCACGAAGATTGCCTCCGTGACCGGCTCCAGCAGGCCCTGCTGCTTTGCGGCCAGGAGGATTCGGTTCACCTGGTCGGACCCCTCATGATACGCAACATAGCGCGCGACCACCCGCACCTCGCGCGGATATTCGCGCATGATCTGCTTGACGATTGGATGGAAAGCCCGGCAGGTGCCGCAGGAGGGATCCAGGAATTCAACGATCGTCACCGGGGCTCCCGTCGGACCGAAAACCGGCGAATGGGGCCGGATCAGCAGTTCCGCGCGCTGTGCGGCCGCTTCCTGCTCTTCCGTGTTGCTTTTGTAAATATAGGCCGCTGCTGCAAAGACCGCGACGGCAACGACAACCGTTACGGCCACCATGGTACGTCTGTTCATGACCGTGCCCCTTTCCGAACAAGCCACAAGAGAATGATAATTGCGCTGAATGCCCCAACCGCGAGAAGCGGGATCGGCACGACGCTGAAGACCATCATGTCCTCGCTGGTACAGGAAATCCCCTCGCCGCAGGGTTGAAGCGGGGAGGGAATTATGCCGGCGACCAGAAGTGTGTGGTAGGTCGCGAATACCCAGCCGACCGCCGCCAAGGGCAGGCCGTAGCGCCAGAAGCTGGCGTCGGGCAGGTAGCAGGCGATCCCCAAGCCCACCGCCAGCGGGAACATGAAGGCGCGCTGATACCAGCAAAGAACACAGGGTTCCTGCCCCATGATCTCGCCGATGAACAGAACGCTGAGAGTCGAGATAAACGCAATGAGCCATGACAGGAAAAGCAACTGCCAGATGCGCTCTTTGTCTTTCGATTCAACCATATTGTATTTGCCCTGCGATATGAGCGAATTTCCACTTTCCAGGCCGCCGAACAACAGGCTCGGGCCAGCCCGACAGCCGTGCCCCCGGCTTACGATTGATTCGCCCGCCGTGGAACCGGCCTCACCAATTTGTGCGAGCTTCCCGCGCTGGAGGGTCAATACCACCGATCCTGCGCAGACCCTTTTTTCTGCGCGACGAATTCGCGCAGGGCCTCGTCGATCCCTTCGTCCAGAGGTGGCGGCTGGTATTTCGCCAGTGCCTTCTTCCAGGCATCGTGGGCCCGGGCCCGGGAATCTCTGCCCCCCATTTCCTGCCATTGCTCGAAGGAGGAATTGTCGCTGAGCGACGGCTCGAAGAAGGCGGTCTCGTAATTAGCGAAGGTGTGGGCACAATCGAAGAAATGCTGGCCTGGCCCGTTCTCGCGGAAAGCATCCATGGCGAACGCGTTGTCGTCCAGCGTCATCCCGCCCAGGAAGACATGAATCATGCCAAGATGCTCTGCATCAAGCATGAATTTCTCGTAATCCATGACCAGCGCGCCTTCCATCCATCCGGCGCCATGCAGGATGAAATTGGCGCCGCAAAGCAGCGCCGGCATCAGGGCATCGGCGCTCTCCTGGCCGGCTTGGTAGTCGGGCAGCTTGGAGGCGGTCAATGCGCCGCCGCAACGCAGCGGTACACCCAGCCGGCGCGCCAGTTGTCCGACAGCCAGATTGGCCAGCGCCGGCTCCGGCATGCCGAAAGTCGGCGCCCCGCTCTTCAACGACATGGAACTGAGAAAATTGCCATAGACCACCGGGGCGCCGGGACGCACCAGCTGGGTCAGTGCGACACCGACCATCGCTTCGGCATGGCACTGCGCCAGGGCGCCGGCCGTGGTCACCGGCCCCATGGCCCCGCCGAGTATGAACGGCACCACCACCGCGCACTGGTTGGCCGCGGCATAGGCGCGCAAGGCCGCCGTCATGGTCAGGTCGCAGGTCAGGGGCGAATTCATATTGATATTACCCATGATCACGCAGTGATCTTCGACGAAATCCGCACCGAACAGGATGCGGCACATCTCGATCGAATCCTCCGCCCGTTCACCCGCCGTCACCGAGCCCATGAAGGGCTTATCCGACCAGCGCATATGGGCATAGACCATATCCAGATGCCGCTTGTTGACCGGAACGTCCACTGGTTCGCAAACCGTGCCGCCGGAATGGTGCAGCCAGGGCGACATCCAGGCGAGTTTCACGAAGTTTTCGAAATCGCCCATTGTCCCGTAACGGCGACCGCCTTCCATATCCTGCACGAAGGGCGACCCGTAGGCCGGGGCGAACACGGTGTGGGGGTGGCCGATCTCTAAATTGCGGGCGGGATTGCGGGCATACTGGGTAAAGTTCGACGGCGCGCTGCGACGGATGATGTCCGGCAGCATGCCACGCGGGAAGCGGACCCGTTCGCCCTGTATGTCAGCGCCGGCGTCGCGAAACAAACGTTGCGCTTCCTCGTCTTCGCGAACCTCGAAGCCGACCTCCTGCAGGATCGTCTCCGCATTCCGCTCAATCAGTGCGAGCCCCTCCTCGCCCAGCAGTTCGAAGGTAGGAATCCTTCTTGTAATATAAGCTGGCGCAGCAATAGCCGGCCCCGCGGCGCGGCGCGCCTTCCGAGCGGCACGCCCCCTGGTCGGCGCGGCTACTTCGTTATCGGCATTCTGCATGCCAGTCCTCCCAGCATCGTCCGGCATTAGCGGACGATACCGGAAAACGAACCGATTCCCGCCCCCGACGCGACGCGAAATAGCCGTTGCGAGACATCGCCGAGCCAGACCGGCCGTGCGAAAACTTTACCCGCCACCACCAGAACCCATTGCCAATACGTATTTCGCGAGTATGTTCTTGGGCGGAAGGGTAACCGACATGGTTACTCGGAGAATTCTTCGCCCCGGCGTCCAGGGAGCGCCTATTTTCTCCATCTGCTTCTCGATTCGTGTCAGATCACTTTCGAGCAGGGTATTCATCCTCTGGTGAAGGTCTGTAAACAACTCGATGGCAATTTGGTATTCACGTCTGTGGGTTGTTGTCACTCCTGTAGTTGACCAGAAGCCCCTGCTCGCTCGATTGATCCGATTAATGAGCGACGGCCCGGTTG
>JBFFGY010000215.1:0-5195 GCA_041557215.1 Alphaproteobacteria bacterium | reverse complement strand
GATGGCGAACAGGGTGCAGCCGTCGGGCTTGGCCTTAACGGCTTCCTTGGCGCCCTTGTTGCCGCCCTGGCCACCCATATTGACGACCTGGATCTGCGGCTTGGCGCCATGCTTGTTCGCGGATTCGATCAGAATGCGGAAGATGACGTCGGTGCCGCCACCTGCACCCCAGGGCACGATCAGCTTGGCGGTACCACAGGGAATTTCGGCCTTGGCCGGAATGGCCACGGTCGCTGCCATCGCCACCGCGGCGACGCCCAGAACAATATTGCGAATCATTGAGTTTAGCTCCCTACTTTTGTGGTTGCCGGGGCGACTCGACGTCGCGCCACGACGAAAGATTTCGTATCGATGCAGGAACCTGCAAGGTTGGGGGTTCCGCCCTTTTTGAAGCGTCCGCCCGGTCAAACTTTTCGTTTTCGCGGGCAATCCTCCATGCTCCGTTATTATTGCTGCCGCCAAGCTTGATCTGCGAGGCGACGATAACCTAGCCTATCCTCCGCCGGTTTGCCAACCGGTGGCATACAGGAAAAAGGAAGGCAATTCAGACATGACGAATTCTCTATCTGTCGCCATCGGCGGTTTCGGCGCCATCGGGATGGCCGTGGCGCGCAAGCTGGATGAAGGTATCGAAGGGCTGCAACTGGCTGCAGTATCGGCGCGAGATCGCGAGGCGGCCGCCTTCCGCATGCAGAATTTCCGTAATCCCGTGCCGGTCGTCGCCGCATCCGACCTGGCGCAACATGGTGATATCGTCGTCGAATGCGCCCCGGCGTCGGTATTCACCGAGATTGCCGAACCTGCATTGAAGGCCGGTCGCATTTTTATGCCGCTGTCGATCGGGCAGTTGCTGGTCCATCCCGATTACGAGGGACTGGCCCGTGCCAATGGCGGGCGCATCATCGCGCCGACCGGGGCGCTGCTGGGACTGGATGCCGTGCGGGCGGCGGCCGAAGGCGAGATCGAGTCGGTCACCATGGTCACGCGGAAGCCGCCGGGCGGCCTTGCCGGCGCGCCCTACCTGGAAGAAAAAGGTATCTCGCTCGACGGGCTGAAAGAGCCGATGAAGATATTCGACGGGACTGCGCGCGAGGGCGCTCGTGGCTTCCCCGCGAATGTCAATGTGGCCGCCGCGCTCAGCCTGGCCGGTATCGGTCCGGACCGTACACGTCTGGAAATATGGGCAGACCCCGCGGTGACGCGCAATACCCACAGTATCAGGGTCGAGGCCGACAGCGTGCGCTTCGAGATGAAGATCGAAAATGTGCCGTCGGTGGAAAATCCGCGTACCGGCAAGCTGACGGCGCTCAGCGTGGTTGCCGCTCTGCGTGGCCTGACGTCGCCCATGCGGGTCGGCAGTTAGTGGGCCGTCGGCACGAGTTTTTGAAACAACAACAAGATATAGCGAAGATGACCGGATATTTCCCTCACGGGGGCGCCGAATGGCAGACCGTAGCCCCGGAAGCCGCCCAATTTGATGCCGAAGGCATCGAAGCCGCGATTCGATTCGCGCAGGCCAATGAATCGAAGATGGATCGCGACATCGGCAGGGCGCTGGCCACCGGGCATTTTTCCGAGCCCATGCCCGACGGAGAGATCATCGGCCCCACTCGCCCGCGGGGCGATCCCTCGGGCATGATCCTGAAGGGGGTCGTATCGTTGCCGAGTGGGGCCCAACCACGGCCGCCGACATGACATTTTCGGTAACAAAAAGTTTCCTGTCGCTCTGCGCCGGTATCGCGGTCGATGACGGGCTGATCCCCGACCTCGACCGCCCGGTCCGGGAGCTTGTCGATGACGGCAATTTCGACAGTGCCCAGAACCGCGACATCACCTGGACCCACCTGCTGCAACAGACAAGCGAATGGGAAGGCGAATTATGGGGCAAGGCCGACCGGATCGACCGCAACCGTGAACTCAGCGTGCCCCCGAACACCCCGTCCCGCAAAGGAACCCATCGCGATCTCCAGAAACCGGGCAGCTTCTGGGAATACAACGATGTGCGCGTCAATGTGCTGAGCCTGGCGCTTATGCGCGTTTTCGGCCGTCCGCTGCCCGAAGTGCTGAAGGGGCGGATCATGGGGCCGATCGGCGCGTCCGATACGTGGGAGTGGCACGGTTACGCGAATTCCTATGTCGAGATTGGCGGTCGGCGGATGCAGTCGGTTTCAGGCGAAGCCCATTGGGGTGGGGGGCTGTTTATCTCGACTCGCGACCTCGCCCGGGTCGGGCTTCTGATGCTCAACAAGGGGCGATGGGGCGACCGGCAGATCCTGTCCGAGGATTGGGTCGAGGCCTGTCTGCGGCCCTGCCCGCTGTTCGAGAGCTATGGGCTGCTCTGGTGGCTTAACGGCGATGGCGGGTATTGCCCCACGGCGCCACGCACGAGTTTCTTCGCCTATGGTGTGGGCCGCAACATCCTGTGGATCGATCCGCCCCGCGATCTGGTCGTCGTCGTGCGCTGGCTGGAGCCGGATGCCCTGGATGGTTTCGCCGAAGCCGAGATGCGGGCTCAAGCGCTTACTCAAGTCTGAGGGAGTTTTATGGCGATGAGTGAAGTTCCGGATAAGGCTGACCACAGGACCGGGATCGCCGTGGTTGGCGCGGGGCTGATCGGGAAAAAGCATGTTGGACTGGTATCGGAAATATCCGAGCTGGCAGCAGTTGTCGACCCGACTCGGGCTGCGAAATCGATCGCCGAAGCTCACGGTGCGGCATGGTTTCCGGAGCTGAACGACTATCTCAGCCGCGCGCGCCCGGACGGCGTCATTGTCGCGACGCCGAACCAGCTTCATGTGGAGCACGGGCTGGCCTGTATCGAGGCCGGTATACCGATCCTGATAGAAAAGCCCATTGCGGACAACGCGGCCGGTGCGGAGACGCTGGTTGCCGCATCGGAAGCCGCCAAAGTTCCCATTCTCGTTGGCCATCATCGCCGCCATAATCCGCTCATCAAGGCCGCCAGGGAGGCCATTAACTGTGGTAAGCTGGGCGATATCGTCTCAGTGAACGCGCAGTTCTGGCTCTACAAGCCGGACGATTATTTCGACGTCGACTGGCGAAAACAGGAAGGGGCTGGCCCGGTCTTCATCAATCTTATCCATGATGTTGACCTGCTCCGGCATTTGTGCGGCGAGATCGTCTCGGTCCAGGCTATCGATTCCCGCCGCGCCCGCGGCCATGAGGTTGAGGATACCGCGGCGATTCTGCTGGAATTCGATAACGGAGCGCTGGGAACGGTCACGGTTTCCGACACGATCGTGGCGCCCTGGAGCTGGGAGTTCGCCTCCGGGGAAAACCCCGCCTATCCGCATACGGAAACATCCTGTTACAGGATCGGGGGGAACAAGGCATCGCTGTCAATTCCGGACTTGGCACTCTGGTTCCATCCGGGGCAACGAAGCTGGTGGGAACCCATCGAACGGGCCACCCTCCCTTACGAGGCGCAGGACCCGCTGCCCCTCCAGCTCAAGCATTTCGTCGATGTCATCCGAAACGGGGCAGTGCCGCTGGTCAGCGGTCGAGAGGGACTGCAGACGCTACGCGTGGTCGAGGCCATCAAGCGCGCCGCGGCGACCCGGACGCTGCAACGGCTGTAGCCTGCCCGGGCGCATTACCGAATCGGTTGACATTCCATTTTCGGCGGGGCACGTTGCGCTGCAACATAAACGGAATTGCACCATCCCCCGCGAACAAGAGGACCGGCATGAGCTTTACGATCGTCGAGCAGGCCCCCGCGCGTATGAACCGCAGCGAACTGGCCGTCCCCGGCAGCCGTGTCGAGCTGTTCGAAAAGGCCGCGAAATCGGCCGCGGACGTGATCTTCCTCGACCTCGAGGACGCGGTGGCGCACGACCAGAAAGCGCAGGCCCGCAAGAATATCATCGAGGCCCTGCACGATGTCGATTTCGGCGACAAAACCGTCTCGCTGCGTATCAACGGATTGGACAGCCATTACATGTACCGCGACGTGGTCGACGTAATGGAACAGGGTGGCGAGCGGCTGGATCTGATCATGATTCCGAAGGCCGGTACGGCGGGCGATATCTATGCGCTGGACATGCTGGTGACCCAGATCGAGATGGCGGTCGGGCGAAAGAAGCGTATCGGCTTCGAGATGATCATCGAGACCGCGCTGGGCATGCAGAATGTCGAGGCGATCGCCGCCGCCAGCCCGCGCAACGAATCGCTGCATTTCGGCGTCGCCGACTACGCGGCCTCGACCGGCGCGCGGACCACCGGCATCGGTGAACCGCATCCCGATTACGGCATCCTGACTTCGGGCGAGGGTGATGCGCCCCGCGAATATCACTGGGGCGACATGTGGCATTATGCTTTGTCGCGCATGGTCGTGGCGGCGCGGGCCAACGGGTTGCGCCCGGTGGACGGACCCTATGGTGATTTTTCCGACCCGGACGGCTACCGCGCGGCGGCCAAGCGCGCGGCGGTGATGGGTTGCGAGGGCAAATGGGCCATCCATCCCAGCCAGATCGCCCTGGGCAATGAGGTCTTCAGTCCGTCCGAGGCAGAGGTGGCCAAGGCGCGGCGAATCCTGGAGGCCATGGAACTGGCCCAGAAGGAAGGCAAGGGCGCGGTGGCGCTGGACGGCAGGCTGATCGATATCGCCTCCATCAAGCAGGCTGAAAACATGGTGCGGCTGGCCGACCAAATCGGCATTGAGTGACCTTTTAGGCGATGGCCGCTTTTTTGACTCATTTCTGGGCCATGGTTAATTGCGCGCGTTAGTACTATATTAATTCAAATGTCCGATACCGTTCCCGTAGCGGACATGTGGGGCAACCAACGGAACGATAATGCGAACCTTTCTCGACTTTGAAAAACCGATCGCCGATCTCGAAGGCAAGATCGAGGAACTCAGGCATCTGACCGGAATCGGCGAGGAGATCAACGTCGTTGACGAGATCACCAGCCTGCAGGGCAAGAAGGAAAAGCTTGCCCGCCAGATCTACCAGAAGCTCGACCCGATGAAGAAGGTCCAGGTGGCGCGCCATCCGGACCGGCCGCATTTCGGCGACTATGTCGGTGCGCTGGTTGAGAATTTCACGCCGCTGGCCGGCGACCGCGCCTTTGCCGAGGATTCGGCGATTATCGGCGGTATCGGGCGCTTCCGCGGCTATTCGGTGATGGTCATCGGCCATGAGAAGGGCAACGACACCGCTGCCCGCGTGAAACAT
>JBFFGY010000214.1:0-5206 GCA_041557215.1 Alphaproteobacteria bacterium | reverse complement strand
GGCGTCATTGCGAGGCGCATGGCGCCGCGGCAATCCAGTCTGGCGGTGGGGATTCTGGATTGCCTCGTCGACTTCGCCTCCTCGCAATGACGAACACCGAATCCGTGCGAGGATTTCCAGGATCAACAGTTTCAAAGCAGGCTCCCTTGTCTGTCGTCTCGTCTTCCCGGCGCGGGTTCCGGTTTCTTCTTCTGTGTCGGCGCGGGGGCTCTGCCGGCGATCACCGCGCCGACCGAATCGTCCTGGAACTGCAGCGCGACCTGCTGGCCGGGCTGGGTGGCGGCGGCCGCGGTCATCGGCTTGCCGGTGTCGTCGCGCACCACCGCATAGCCGCGCTCCAGCACCCGGTGGAATGAATAGCTTTCCAGCAGGCTGCCAAGCTGCGCCAGCTTCCTGGTTTCCTGCTCCGCCAGCCGTGTCGCGGCGCGGGCCAGCCGGGGCGCGTAATCGCCGAGCTGCCGCGCGCCCTCGCTCCTTGCCCGCTCGGCGGCCCGCAGGGACAGGCGCTTGCCCAGGGTCGCGCTACGATCGCCGGCGCGGGTCAGGAGGTTTTTCCAGGCGCCGCGCATGACGCGGTCGGCAGTGCCCACGCGGCTGGCGAAATCGGCCAGCAGTTCCCTGGGATGTTTCAACTTGCCGGCAAGTTGCTCGGTCCGGTGCTTTCTATCCGTGACGTAGCTTCGCGCGGCGCCACGCAACCGCTCATGGGCGGCATCCAGACGCTGCGTCGGCACGGCCAGGATGGAATCGCGGGTCGGCAGGCCGCGGCCCAGCCCTTCCACCCGGATGCGCCGTTCCTGCAGCAGGCGGCTGGTCGCGCCGACCATGCGGCGCTCGAAATTCAGGATGTCGGCCTGCAGCTCCGCGCGCACCGGCACCGCCATTTCGGCCGCGGCGGTGGGCGTAGGGGCGCGCCGGTCGGAGGCAAAATCGATCAGGGTGGTGTCGGTCTCGTGCCCCACCACCGAGATCAGCGGAATCTGCGAGGCGGCGGCCGCGCGCACCACGATCTCCTCGTTGAAGGCCCAGAGATCCTCCAGGCTGCCGCCGCCACGCGCGACGATCAGCAGGTCCGGCCGCGGCACGGGGCCGCCGGGTTCTATGCGGTTGAAGCCCTCGATGGCGGCGGCGACCTGTTCCGCCGCGCCCTCGCCCTGCACCAGCACAGGCCAGACCAGCACATGGCGCGGGAAACGGTCGCGCAGCCGGTGCAGGATGTCGCGGATCACAGCACCCGTGGGCGAGGTCACCACGCCGATCACCTCGGGCAGGAAGGGCAGGGGGCGCTTGCGCGATTCGTCGAACAGCCCCTCGGCGGCCAGTTTCTTGCGGCGCTCTTCCAGCAGCTTCAACAGCGCGCCTTCGCCGGCCAGTTCCAGCGAGTCGATGACGATCTGGTATTTCGAACGGCCGGGGTAGGTGGTCAGCTTGCCGGTGGCGATGACTTCCAGCCCGTCTTCGGGCTTGATCCCCAGCCGCGACGCCACGCCCTTCCAGCAGACCGCGTCCAACACCGCGTTCTCATCCTTCAGCGCCATGTAGAGATGGCCCGAGGCGGCACGCTTGAAGCCGGAAATCTCGCCGCGTACCCGGACCCAGGCAAAATTCTCCTCCACCGTGCGTTTCAGCGCCAGGCTGAGCTCGGTTACGGTGAATTCGGCCACATTACCGGCCGGTTGGGGCGAAAAATCGGTCATATCGAATCGCCTGGTATGATAAGAAGGTCCCCCTTCGAATGCAAAAGCCAAACGGAAAAGTGAATTCATGAAAATACTGGTTGTCGGATCGGGCGGACGGGAACATGCGCTCTGCTGGGCCATCGCGGCCTCACCGCTCTGCGAAAAGCTGTGGTGCGCGCCGGGCAATGCGGGGATCGCGCAGGAGGCGGAATGCGTCGCCATCGCCGCGGACGACATCGACGCGCTGGTCGGGTTCGCCGAGCGCGAAGCGGTCGACCTCGTGGTGGTCGGGCCGGAACAGCCGCTGGTGATGGGGCTGGTGGACCGGCTCCAGGAGAAGGGCATCCGCGCCTTCGGCCCGCGCGCCGCGGCGGCGGAGTTGGAAGGTTCCAAGGGCTTCATGAAGGATATCTGCGCGAAATACGATATCCCCACTGCCGCCTATGGCCGATTCACCAGCTTCAATGAGGCGAAGGTCTTCATCCGCGAACATGGCGCGCCGATCGTGGTCAAGGCCGACGGGCTGGCCGCCGGCAAGGGCGTGACCGTGGCGCAAACCGTCGACGAGGCCCTGAACGCGGCCGAGGACGCGCTGGTCGAGGGCCAGTTCGGTACCGCCGGCGCCGAGATCGTGATCGAGGAATTCCTCGAGGGCGAGGAGGTCAGCGTCTTCGCGCTCTGCGACGGCAAGACCGCGCTGCCGCTCGCCTCCGCCCAGGACCATAAGGCCGCCTATGACGGCGACAAGGGGCCGAATACCGGCGGCATGGGTGCCTATTCGCCAGCGCCCGCGATGACCGACGAATTGCTGGATCAGGTGATGAAGACCATCGTCCAGCCCACCATCGACGGCATGGCCGCGGAAGGCCGGCCCTATAGCGGCGTCCTGTTCGCCGGACTGATGTTGACCGGGGACGGGCCGAAACTACTGGAGCACAATGTTCGCTTCGGCGACCCGGAATGCCAGGCGCTGATGATGCGGCTGAAATCCGACCTTGTGGGCGCGCTGATCGCAACCGTGGACGGGGAACTCGCCAGGTTCGATCTGCGCTGGTACGACGACGCGGCCCTGACCGTGGTGATGGCGGCGGAAGGCTATCCGGGTTCCTATGAGAAGGGCACCGAGATCAAGGGCGTGGACGCGGCCGAAGATGCGGACGAAAACGTCACGATCTTTCATGCGGGCACCAAGCGCGGCGAGGGCGGCGAGCTGCTGGCGGTCGGCGGCAGGGTGTTGAACGTCACGGCGCTGGGCCGCACGGTTGGCGAGGCCCAGGCGCGCGCCTATGAGGCGGTAGGCCGGATCGACTGGCCGCAAGGCTTCTGCCGCCGGGACATCGGCTGGCGCGCGGTGGCGCGGGAGACCGGGTGAGGCCTGGGTGCCCTGGCGCCATGGCGCCAAAAACGGAATTTTTTGTTGCTTTATGTTCCCCATCAATGACTCGCCATTCTTTCGGGGCTATATGATCCGCGCTCGACGCACTTATCCCACGGTATGCAAGATACGGGAGCTATCCCTTTGGCCAGAGTAGAGTCCAACCTGACCCAGCTGTTTGCCGAATCCCTCGTCGGGATGCGGCCCTTTGCCAAGATCGACGATCTCGGCTACGCGACCTTCGAGGACAGCCTTGTCGACGGCATCGACCCCAACCGGGTCCGGCAGGTCTTCGCCACGGCCGATTCCAAGGGGCCGGGCAGCCGGCAGCCGCGGCTCTATTCCGCGCAGTCGCCGGTGATGATTCTGATCAACTCGATGGCGCCCTGGCTTGAGGAACTGGATCGTCTGGTGGTTCGCGGCGACCGCGGCTACCGCGATTTGCGGTTCGAGATCCGGATGCCGCCGGTCGAGGGTGAGGGCAGCTTGTGGATGTCGGGTCTTGTAATCTCGCCGAAACGGATTATCGGCATCGAGTCCGAAACTACCGACTACCTGTCGGGACATCGCGTTTCGTTCAGCGAACAGACTCATGCCTTCTGGGAGGGGCGCGCGGACAATGGCTGGCGCCGCGAGATGCTGGCGCTCGATCGCGGCGAACACGGCTATTCCCATCTGGATGCGGCCCGGCTGGTCAAACAATATATGGGCTTGCGGCTGATGCTCGACGCGCTGACGGCGGACGGCACCCCGGCGATTCCCGCGACGTTGCTATATCTCTATTGGGAGCCGCTGAACGCCGCCCGTTACGGCGAGTTCGACGAGCATCACAAGGAGCTCGAGAATTTCCAAGCCGCGGTGGCCGGAAGCGATATTGATTTCGTTCCGATGAGCTACCTTGATCTCTGGGCAAGCTGGTCGCGGGACGACAACGCGCCGAAATGGCTGGCCATGCATATCGCCCGGCTGCATCAGCGCTATTCATTCCGGGTTTAGGGAACGCCCGCCCGCCTTGCGTTAGCTGGGGAACAGTCCGCTTGCCGCCAGCCCGTCGAATATGAACTGCACGGCCAGCGCGGCCAGCAATACGCCGACAATGCGCGAGACCACATGCACCCCGGTGACACCCAGGATCTTCTGAACCTGGGTGGCAATCAACATCAGCACAAAGGTAAACAGCAGGATTCCGCCCAGCGCTGACAGGACCGCCAGATATTCCAGCCGGTCGCCCTCGGCATTGGCGATCAACAGGACCACCGCGCCGATTGAGCCCGGGCCGGCGATCAGCGGGGTGGCCAGCGGAAAGACCGAAATGTCCGGGCGGGAAGCCGCTTCCTCGTTCTCCTCGCTGGTCGTGGAGGTGCCGCCGGAAGGGCGCGCGAAGACTAGGTCGATGGCGATCAGCAGCAGCAATACGCCGCCCGCCGTTCGTAGGGCCGGCAGGCCGATGCCGAACAGGCGCAACAGCGTATCCCCGAAGAAGGCAAAGAAAAACAGGATGCCTGCCGCGATCAGCGTTCCCTTCAACGCGATCGCGCGCCTTTCCCTGGCCGAGTTCCGCGCCGTCAGCGCGGCAAAGAGCACAGCCACATCCTGCGGGCCGACCGTGGCGAACAGTGTGGTAAAGGCGACAAGAACGGGTTCGATCATGAATTATCCGGTTCGATTGGGACGGGTGAGTCGCCCCGCACCGCCGCGATATGCTGGATGACGCGGGGTTTGGGGTCGCATCGCAACCCATGTTCGTAGGCGACGACCTGCAGTTCATTGCCGAACGCATCCAGCAGTTCGCCGGGGCGCAGCAGATGGTCGGGGTTGCGCGGGCGGCTGTATTCCTCGTTGCCCAGCGCGAAGGTCTCGTACATCAGCAATCCGCCATCTG
Organism: Alphaproteobacteria bacterium; assembly: GCA_041557215.1. Classification (GTDB taxonomy): domain Bacteria; phylum Pseudomonadota; class Alphaproteobacteria; order UBA8366; family JADFVY01; genus JADFVY01. Next base: position 270 of record JBFFGY010000214.1, on the reverse strand, counting down.
CAACCGCCCCGGCCAGCAGCGGCAGGATCGGCCGCCACAGATAGTTCGTGACCACGACGGCCGCAAACTGCCGGCCCGCGAAAGCCGGGGCTTCGCCGTTTTCCAGATCGGCTTCGACAATCTCAACCCTGCTGTCTCCGGCCAGATCCTGAACATCCGAGACGTCCCGGTCCAGCATCACAACGGGGTGGCCGCGTTCCAGGAAATGCCGCCCGTGCCGTCCGCCGCCACAGGCCAGATCGAGCACGACGCCGCCGACCGGCGCCAGCG
>JBFFGY010000213.1:0-5210 GCA_041557215.1 Alphaproteobacteria bacterium | reverse complement strand
CGACGAGCCGCACTTCGTCGCCCGTGCGGGCGCTTGGCTCCTGGTCGGCTTGGGTGTCATCAATCTGGCTGAATATCTGTTCCCGAACTTTCCGCTCAGGCTGCACATGCCGGCCTTTGCACATGCAAGGACTCACCAACTGATCAAACAGGCCACCCTGCCAGCAACCGTCGGTGCCGGCATCCTGGTCGGCCTGTGCACCTTCCCTTGCTCGGGCGGCATTTATGTTTCCGTCATTACATTGTTGAACGCCAAGACGACTCTGGCATGGGGCGTCAGTTATCTGGCCCTGTACAACGTCATGTTTGTGCTGCCCCTGATAGGCATCCTGCTGGCTGCAGGCAATCGCGTCACTGCCAAGGCCTGGGCCGGTTGGGAACGGCAGAACGCCCTCAATATCCGACTATGGTACGGCCTGGCGATGGTATCGCTCGGCGCAATCGTGCTGTTCTGGATGATCGACTGATCCTTCGGAGCTGCCCGGCCTCCAGCGCGCGCCAACGCTCATTTGCCGCACGCAACAAAAAGGAGAAAAACCATGACTGTCAAAACACATAAAAAAGGTATTTCAGCGTTACTTCAGAAACTGAACAACCTCCCGTTTTCACAGGTGTTCGCCGGAATCGTGGTATTGCTGGGCGGCGGATTCTGGTACATCAACGGCAGCGAGCCGCCAGCCCAGGTGCCGACCGTATATACGGCCGACGAGATCGCTCATATACGGCCCTTCCGGGCCATCCATGAAATGGGCGGCAGTGTGCAAATCCCGTTCCTGCCGGCGGATCGGCCGCAGCCGAAAATTGTCGTGCCCAGCACCTACTCGGACTTTGGCGTTGTCGGCCCGCGTGCAATCGTCAAACGCGAATTTCTGGTGCGAAACGAGGGCAACGCGCCGCTGACCATCAGTCGCGCCTACACCACATGCGGCTGCACGGTCGCCGATTTCACCGCCCGCATCATCCCGCCAGGAAAAGCATCGCTGATTACTCTGATTTTCGACGCCGGGTTCCACGACGTGCGTGGCCAGGTAGTTAAGAGGGGTATCATAATCGAAAATAACGACCCCGAGTCGTCCCGGGCCGAAATCTGGGTGCGCGCAGCCGTAGCGAGGAGTTAATGGCATGGGCGTAATAAGAGTTTCGATCCTGCTGGTTGCTCTGGCTCTGGCCGGGTGTTCCGAAGCCGCGCCAGACATAGATGTGGCAATCAGCCATGACATGGGAACGATCGTCAAGGGCGAGCTTGGCGTCGCCGATCTGGTGGTACGAAACATCGGGGAAGATCCGCTTACAATCCTGGCGGTTAGCACCTCCTGCGGCTGTACCAAGGCGACGCTGACACCTATGACGATCCCGGCCGGCGGCCAGGGCAAGTTGTATATCGAGTATGATTCGACGGCGCATGAAAGCGATGTCGGACGCATCGACCGCTCAGTATTTGTTTCATCGGACGACCCTGACGAGGACGAAGTGCAAATACGGTTCACCGTATTCGTGCAGACCGACGCAACATGACGGCGTAGACCCGCAACCGACGACACGTCGCCGTGTCTAATCCGCCGCGCTTGCCGGGACCGGCGCGGGGCCGGGTATGCGGCGCCCCGGCTGGATCCCGTTGCTGGGCTCGCGAACCGCGGGGACACTGATCGGCAACGGCGGCGAGAACAGCACCAGACGCTGATAATTAGAGGAGATTCTGTCCAGATCGTGTTTGCAGATTTTGTCCCGTTCGCGCTATTCGCGGTTCTCCCTGTTTTTTCGGATACTGAACAGCGGATTTCTACGGGAGCACTCTAGCGCGTTCAGCGAGGCAGCAACAGTTCCGCCCGCAGACCGCCTTCCGGTCGGTTGCTAAGCCGCACCTTGCCGCCATGGGCCTCGGCAACCGACTGGACGATACACAGGCCGAGGCCGGTTCCGCCGGTCTGGCGGTTTCGCGAATCCTCAAGCCGGACGAAGGGTTCGAAGATCCTTGCGATATCCTCTTCCGGTACGCCGGGGCCGTCGTCGTCTACGCGGATCACGACATTCCCCTCCTCTTCCAGCAGGGACAGCCTGGCGCGCTTGCCATAGGCGATCGCGTTATTGGCAAGGTTGGCAACCGCCCGCCGCAACGAAAGTCGGCGGCATTTGAACGGCATACTGGCCGCTTCGGCGAATTCGCAGTCACTGCCCGTATCGGCGAGATTGTCGCAAACGCTCTGCAGCAGCGCGGCAATGTCGATCGTCTCCCGCTCTTCGGTCTGCGCATCCTCCCGCGCGAAGGCCAGGACCGAGGAAACCATGTCCTCCATCTCCGCCAGGTCGGCCATGGTCTTGGCGCGCACCTCGTCATCATCGATGAACTCGGCGCGCAGCCGCAGGCGGGTGATCGGGGTGCGCAGATCGTGCGAGATCGCGGCCAGCATGCGGGTGCGCGTTTCCACCAGGCTGCGGATTCTCTCCTGCATCCGGTTGAAGGCGCTGGCGGCGCGGCGCACCTCGTTGGCGCCCCGCACGGGCAATGGCGGCGCGTTCACGTCGCGGCCCAGCCGGTCGGCGGCGGCGGCCACCACCGCAAGCGGACGCGTCATGCGGCGCACGGTCCAGACCACGACCAGCACAACCAGCACCAGCGTCACGGCCAGCGAAACCAGCGCCCGTCCCGACCAGAATGGCGGGCGCGGCGGCAACAGAACCCGCATGTTGAGCCAGCTTCCATCCGAAAGGGCCACCGAGACATGGAGCCGGGGGGAGGAGAAACCAGGATCGTCGCCCAGCATGCGCCGGTGCTGCCTCTGCAGCAGTTCGAGGCTGTCGCCATTACCGACCAGTGACGGCGCGAACCAATTCGTCTGGGAGGCGTCTTCCCTGGGTTCCTCCAGCACGGCCCGCAATCTGGTCCGGTCGATGCCTTCCAGTGACAAGGCAAGCATTGTCTCGAGAACCCCGCCACCGGCGCCGCCATGGCCGTGCAGCGGAAGGGCCGCCCGCGGCTCCCAGGTCACGCCGAAACCGGGCCGCCTTATGAAGAGGGCGAGTTGGGGGCGCTGCTGGACCGGGGCTGCCTCGAACAGCCGCACGGTCGCCGCAACGCGTTCCGCAACCAGCCCATCGGCCACGAGATTGATGACCTCGCCGCGGCTGCTGTAATGGACGGCGATGCTGGCGAAATGGGTAACGACAAGGCCGATCAGGAGCAGCGCCACGGTCCGGCCAAACAGGCTGCCGGGGATCAACCGGTTCATATCCGCTCCACCGCGGGCGTGAACAGATAGCCGCCGCCCCGCACCGTCTTGATCAGTTCGGGTTCGGCGGCGTCGGGCTCGATCTTGCGCCGCAACCGGCTGACCTGGATATCGATGCTGCGGTCGAAGGCGGCGGCAGCGCGGCCCCGCGTCAGGTCAAGCAACTGGTCGCGGCTCAGCACCCGCTGCGGATGGTCCACGAAGGCCAAAAGCAGGTCATATTCGCCAGCGGTGAGTGTCACCGTAACCCCCTCGGGCGATTGCAGACGGCGCCGGACTGTATCAAGCTCCCAGCCCGCGAACCGCACGGGTTGATCGGCCTCTTCCGCGCTGCGCCGTTCGACACGGCTTTCCGCGCGCCGCAGGACGGCCTTGATGCGGGCCAGCAGTTCGCGCGGATTGAACGGCTTGGGCAGGTAATCGTCCGCCCCCATTTCCAGCCCGATGATGCGGTCCGTCTCCTCGCCCATGGCGGTCAGCATGACGATGGGAATGGACGATTCGGCCCGCAATTCGCGGCAGAGCGTCAGCCCATCGTCACCAGGCAGCATCAGGTCGAGCACGATGAGATCGATCTTCCAGTCCCCAAGCATGGCGCGCATCTCGCGCCCGTCCCGCGCTTCCGAGACGCGGTAACCGTGCTTTTCCAGGAATTTGCCCAGCAGGGCCCGGATTTCCTTGTCGTCGTCTACGACCAGTATGTGCGGCGCTTGTTCCATTTCCCCGTTTCAGCAGATCACGTTGCCGGAGATTACCGCCCTGTCACGCGACCGGTCGAATAATTATTGTAACGCTTTGTAACAGAGAGCCGTCGTGAAACGAACCGTTACCAAAAGCCGTTTTGCCAGACATAAACCGGTTACTTACAGGAGCCATAATCGCCTTGCAATTAAGAGACGCCGTGAGTTTGGCGCTACCGACAAGATGCTTTTACAACGGTTCCCTCCAAGACCGTTGTCCTCCAAAGGAAGTTAAACCGGGCCCGCCCTCCATCGGGCCCGGTTTTTTCTTTGGCGCTATTCGGCGGCGACAGGGGCCGGCGCGGGGCCGCTCAACCGTCGGCCCAGCATAACCTCGTTGCCCGGTTCCGGATCGGTGGGCACGTTCATCGCCAGCAGCAGGGAAACTGCCGCCATTGCCGCGCCGGCCAGGAACACGGCGGCCGGGGAGACCAGCCACAACAGCCCGAAGGCGGCCGGAATCGCCACCGCCGCGATATGGTTGATGGTGAAGCCGACGCCCGCGGTCGCCGCGATATCGGCCGGATCGGCAATCTTCTGGAAATAGGTCTTGATGGCGATCGCCAGGGCGAAAAACATATGGTCGACGACATAAAGTCCGGCCGCCGCCCAAGGATTGGTCACGAAGGCATAGAGCGCGAAGACCACGATCAACCCGGCATATTCGAAGACCAGCGCCTTGCGGTCGCCGATGCGCCCGACCCATTTGCCGATCCATGGCGCCAGGAAGACGTTGATGACCGAGTTCAGCAGGAACAGCAGCGTGATCTGCCCTACCGTGTAGCCGAACTTCTCGACCATCAGGAAACCGGCAAAGACGATGAAGATCTGGCGGCGCGCGCCCGACATGAAGATCAGCAGGTAATAGAGCCAGTAACGCCGGCGCAGCACCATATGGCGGTGCTGGCGGACCTGTTCGGGGTAGGTCGGCCAAGCGGTCCAGCAAACGACCGCGATGCCCGCCGCGATACCGCCGGCCATCAGATAGACCCAGTGGTAATCCAGCTCCGCGAGGTCGAAGGCGCCCCAGATAAGCCCGAAGGTGGCGATCGAGGCGAAGGAGCCGACGGCGATCTGGCGCCCGAAAAACCCCGCCGCGCGGTCCTTGGCCAACCATTGCAGCGACAGCGAGATCTGCACCGTCTCGTAATAATGGAAGCCGATCGACATCAAAACGGTGGTGACATAGAGGCCAATCACGGAAGGGAAATAGCCGGTCGCAGCGGTGCCGAGGCCCAGCTCGG
>JBFFGY010000212.1:0-5227 GCA_041557215.1 Alphaproteobacteria bacterium | reverse complement strand
CGAATGGCCGGAGCTGAAGGTCTATTGTACGTCTGTGACGGAGCAATGGGCGACCGTGTCGGTCTCCGGCCCCTATGCGCGCCATCTGGTCGGCTCGCTGACCGATTACGACAAGCTGGGGCCGAAAGATTTCCCCTTCATGACCATGCGCGAAATGGAGGTCGCCGGCATCCCGGCGCGTGTCTACCGCATCAGCTTCACTGGCGAACTGGCCTTCGAGGTCAATGTGCCGCGGCGCTACGGGCTAGCCTTGTGGCAGGCCCTCTGGGAGGCGGGACAGAAATGGGGCGTCACGCCCTACGGCACCGAGGCCATGCATGTGCTGCGCGCCGAGAAGGGCTTTATCATCGTCGGCCAGGAAACCGACGGCACCATGACGCCTATGGATCTCGGCATGGACTGGATCGTGTCGAAAAAGAAGGGCGATTTCATCGGACGCCGCTCCTTCGCCCGCGAGGATACGTCGCGGGCTGACCGCAAGCAGCTTGTGGGCCTGCTCACCAAGGACGACCACCATCATGTTCTGGTCGAGGGCCAGCAGATCGTGGAGGATGTCCGGCCGGCGCCACCGATGAAGATGATCGGCCATGTGACCTCGGCCTATTACAGCCCCAACGTGGGGCGGTCGATCGCGCTGGCAGTGATCGAGCGGGGACGCGACCGGATGGGCGAGACGCTGTACGCCCCGCGTCTGGATGGCGGCAGGCCGGTGAAGGTGACGGTCACCGATCCGGTTTTCTTCGACAAGGAAGGAGTACGGGCCCGTGGCTGACGCACCGATCGAGATGAGCCCCCTGGACGGGCGCGCCGGCAGCGGCGCCGACACCGCCGTGATCGTGGAACATCCGAATCTCGGCAAGATCAATCTGCGCGGCGATTCCGGCGACCAAGCCTTCATGGACGGCGTGGCGGAAGCGGTTGGCGCGGCCCCGCCGGTCGAGGCGAATACCGTCGTCGAGGTGGGCACGAACAGGATCCTGTGGCTCGGCCCCGACGAGTGGCTGGTGGTGACGCCGGAAGGCAAGCAGGGTGAGGTGGAGAGCGCGCTGCGGTCAGCGCTGGAAGACCAGCATGTTTCTGTCGTCGACGGGACGGATGCCCGTACCACGATCCGCCTGCACGGCGCCCATGCCCGTGACGTATTGATGAAGGGTTGCCGGCTGGATTTACATCCCCGCGTCTTCGGCCCCGGCCAGTGCGCCCAGACGCTGCTGGCGAAGGCCGACGTGCTGATCCATCAGTTGGATGATGCCCCATCCTACGACATCTATGTTCTCTGCAGCTTCTCCCGCTATCTCTGGGACTGGCTGGCCGACGCCGCTAAGGAATTTAGCTGATCGCCCGGAAGGACGCCTCCGCGCCATAGAAACGAGCCGCCACGCCGTTGACATGGTTGGGGTCTCCGGTGGTCAGGAACTCCAACTGTCCGGCCTCTTTGCGGTCGGGTGGGAACTCGTGATGCCGGGCCAGGTAGTCGGCCAGGCTTTGCGCAACAAGGTCGGGCTGATGCAGTAGCGCGGTACCGGGGGGCAGGGCGGCCCGGAAGGCCCTCGCGACCAATCCGTAATGGGTACATCCCAGCACCGCCACGTCCGGCAAAACTCCTTGCATCCGCCCCAGCAAATCGGCAACGAAACGGTTTACAAGGCTATCGATCTCGGCCTGGGGTGCGCCGGCCTCGATCGCATCCACCAGCCCGGGGCAGGGCTGTTGTTCGATCAGTACGTCCGGGGCGCGTTTCAGGATTTCCCCGACATAGGCCCGGCTCTCCACCGTGCGGCGCGTGGCGAAGATGGCGACCGTCTCCTGCGGGGCGCCGGGGCCGGTATGGGGCTCCTCCACATGCCATGGCTGGCGCACGATCGCCTCGACCACGGGAACCAGCACGCCTAGGACCCGGCGCCCCGGCCAGGCATCCTCCAGCCATGTTCGCTGCAGACGGCGCAGCGCCACTGCCGCGGCCGTATTGCAGGCCAGGATCACAAGCCGGCAATCCATCAGGAACAGCCGCTCGATATTTTCGATGGTAAGGCGGTAGACGTCCTCGGAGTCCCGGTCGCCGTAAGGGGCATTCGCATGGTCGCCGAGATAGACAAATCCGCGCCCGGGCAGCCGCTCTGCCAGGGCACGCAGCACCGTCAAGCCGCCATGCCCGGAGTCGAAAACGCCGATCATGGAGATGCTGAAGTTCGAGGTGGGCGGAGAGACCGGGTGGCCTCATACTTCGAGACGCGGCTTCGCCGCTCCTCAGCATGAGGACACAGACGGCAGTGCCTCATACTGAGGAGGGCCACAGGCCCGTCTCGAAGTATTAGGTCGCTCTGCCGGCGGATCATTATTGAGCGTTCTCTATCCGATTATATCCTGGACATAGCGGGGCAGGGCAAAGGCGCCCTTGTGGACGGCGGGCGTATAATACCGGGTTTCGATCCCGGCCGCCTCGAAGCGTTCGGTCAGTATTTCTTCCGAAACCTGCCGCAGCGATTCGTCGTCGGTACCCCAGCCCAGCGCCATCGGGCCGCCCGCATAGGTCGGGATCGTGGCCAGATAACAGCTCGCATCGCGGAACAGTTTGCGGAATGCCGTCACCGTGCCGCTGAGTTCCCCCGACTGCAGGAAAGGCACGCCGTTCTGGGTGGCGATCACGCCGCCTTCGGTGAGGCAGCGCTTGGCGTTGCCATAGAAGGTCTCGGTGAACAGCACCTCGCCCGGTCCCACCGGATCGGTTGAATCGATGATCGCGACATCGAACCGCTCTTCCGTCTCCGCCACGAATTTCGCGCCGTCCGCGATGACGAGGTTCAGCCGGGGGTCGTCGAAGGCGCCCTTGCAGATATTCGGCAGGTACTTCCTGCTGAACTCCACCACGCCGGCATCGATCTCCACCATGGTGACATGCTCGACGGATTTGTGCTTCAGCACTTCCTCCGCCATGCCGCCGTCGCCACCGCCGATGATCAGCACGCGATTGGCGCGTCCATGCGCCAGGATCGGCACATGCGCCATCATCTCGTGATAGATGAATTCGTCGCCTTCGGTGGTCTGGACGATGCTGTCCAAGGTCAACACGCGGCCGAAGGTCGCGTTCTCGAACAGCTTCAACCGTTGATGTTCGGTTTCACTGTCGAAGAGAACGCGGTCAACCTTCAGCTTGATGCGGAAATCCCTGTGGAGGATTTCCTCCGACCAGTCGGACATCAGTCCCGGCCCCGCAGATGCTCGGAAACATCCACACGGCTTGGCTTGAAGGCTTCTTTCAGCACCTCGACGGCCTTGTGCGGTTCGGAATCGCCACACATGAATACGTCGAAGGCTGCATAGCCGCATTCCGGCCAGCTATGCACACTGATATGGGATTCCGCCAACACGGCAACGCCCGACACACCACTGTTGGGCGTGAAATGGTGCAGATGGATATGCAGCAGCGTCGCACCGGCCGCGTCCACGCAATCGCGCATCGCCTGGTCGATGCGGTCGATATCGTCGATACCCTCGCAGCCCCATAAATCGATAATCAAATGCGTGCCGGCATATCGCACGCCGTCACGTTCGATAAAAAAATCCTTGTCGTTCTCGAAAGAACCACGATCGGCATGCAGCGGAACTACGCTGCGGGTTACGTCTTCCGCGTGGGTGGTGCCTGGATCGCGACCCAGGTCCGTCCCCAGTTGGTCGAGTGCGGTGAATTCAGACATGGTCCGTACTCCCAACCAGTAGATGGCCCAGAAATTTATGAAGGCGCGATATGGACGAATCGGACTGGAATTTCAAGGAGTATTTATGATTTCGATGAGATTTTTTGACACACAAAAATCGTCGGTTTCGTAAGCCTCCCTTGAAATTGGCGGAATGCGGGCCTGAGCGGGACTTTCCGGGGGCCGAACCCGTTTCGCGATGCCGGGCCAGCCATGTCGGTCCCTATCCGGCAGGTCGCTCGTGGTTGTGCCGCTGGTTACTTGCAAATCGAAAGATCCCCGGCACCCCCTTCGCAATTTTGAAGCCATCCACCCCACCAGGGAGGGTCTCTCTTCGCCCGATCACCAAGATTCCGTGATTTGTCATCCGGCTAGTTATCCGCGTCAGGAGACGGCGTTGAACGGCTTCGTCGAAGTAGGTGAACACCAGGTTGCGGCAGAGGACGAGATCGAATCGACCCGCGGGCAATTTCTGCCGAATGTCCTGACGGACGAACTGGACGCCATGGCGAAATGTTCTACGCAAGCGGTATTGGTCGTCACGGGCGACAAAGGCCCGTTCGATCCAGTCCCGCGGAACTTCGCGCAGGCAACCAGCCGAATATACCGCGCACCGGGCGCGCTCCAGCACACCCGAATCGGCGTCCGACGCCACAATATCCAGACTGAGGGACGGAAAGCGGTCGGCCAGGCAGAGATCCCACAGAATGCGCAGCGTATAGGGCTCTTCACCGCTGCCGCAACCGGCGCTCCAGCAGAACAGTTTTTTCCGGCCAGTGGCGACAGCTGCATCGGCCAGGGCAGGAAGGCCGACCCGCTCCAGCCAGTCGAAGACCGGACGGTCGCGGCAGAAACGAGATATGGTGATGCGACAGAAGGTGTCGAGGCGGCGCCACTCCTCGGGGTCGGTCGCAAGCCTGTGCCGATAAGCATCGAAGTCCGCAAGGGCAAGAGTGCGCAAGCGTCGTGCGATTCGCTTGCAAACCTGGTTGCGCACTCGCCGGAACGCCGTCGTGCGGAAACCCATGCGAGGAAGGGCCCAGGCAAGGAAGTTACGGCATTCTGGTTGCCTCACCACAGCTTGCTCTGTCTTCTTGCCCTTAGTCCACAAACCGTCACCTCGCCGGCTCCCGATTCGCTGAGGCCGGTGCCGCCGCGCGCTTCATCAGCGCGATTACCTCGTCGTCCGAGATTTGTGGGAACCGGTCGTAGAACATGCTGATCGCCCAGAACCGTTCCGGCGTGGCGAGGCAGACGATCTCGTCGGCGTCGCCGCGCAGGCTGTTTACCGTCTCCGGCGGGGCTACCGGCGCCGCCAGCACCAGATGCGCCGGTTCGGAACGCCTTACTGCGTGCAGCGCGGCGCGCACTGTGGCGCCGGTCGCGATCCCGTCATCCACCACCAGCGCCGTTCTACCCTTTATCGGGATGCGCGCCCGCTCGCCAAGCCATAGCTTGCGCCGGCGTTCTATCTCCTGAAGCTGCCGTTGCTTCTCCTGCTCGATATAGTCGTCGGGGACGCCTGCCAGTCT
>JBFFGY010000211.1:0-5233 GCA_041557215.1 Alphaproteobacteria bacterium | reverse complement strand
CGATGGCGCCGGTGGCAAGGCTGGCCGGATAGCCGCGCTGGCGCATTTCCGGGATACCCATCTTGCCGATCGCCGCACACGTCGCCGGCGACGACCCGCTGAGCGCGGCGAAGACCGCGCAGGCCCCGAGATTGGAAATGATCAGCCCGCCAGGTACGCGATGCAGCCAGCGGTCGAGCGCGGCGTAAAGATCCTTGCCGGCCGGGGAACTGGCCACCGCTGCGCCCATCAGGATGAACATCGGGATCGAAACGAGCGTGAAATCGTTGAGGCTGGCGAAGAAGGTCTCGGCTAGGATCGTCAGACTGCCCGCCCCTTCGAAGAACAGCAGGAACCCGATCGATACCAGGGCCAGGCCGAAAGCCACCGGAACCCCTGTCGCCAGCAGCGCTATGGTGACGATTCCGACGATGGCGCCGATTGCAAGCGCGCTCATTTGAATGCCTCATCGGTAATGCCGAAGGGCTGCGACCGTCCGGTCGCCAGGCAGAGGATGTCGGCGACATATTGCAGCGCCATCAGGGTCATGCCGACAGGCAGGGCCAGATACGGAATCCATAGCGGCAGCGCCCATACCGTATCGGTTCGCCAGCCGCCGTTCCAGGCTTCGGCCAGCAGTTCGAAGCCGGTCCAGGCCAGTACGCCGGCCAGAAGCAGCGCCGCGCCCGATGCGAACAGGGCAAGGTTCAGCCTGGCGCGCCCACCGAGATAGACCGGCAGCAGTTCCACATTCACATGCCCCCGGATCAAAGCGACATAGGGGCTTCCAAGGAACGTCGCGGCGATCAGCGAATAGGTGACAAACTCCGTCTGCCAGACCGTCGAGGCCTTGAGGAAGTAACGGATCACGACCATCTCGCAGACCACGAGGACCGCAGCCGCCACAAGCAGCGCAGCTACAATCCCGAAGGCCCTAGACAGCCATGTAACCCCTTTAATGAATGAATCCATGGGTTCCATCATGTGGAGAAAATGAGGCCGCCGGCCGGGAGGCCGGCGGCAATCGAAGCGCCGCCGTTACTCGACAGCAAGAGCCTTTTCGATCAGTTCCTTGCCGCCGGGTACCTTCTCGGCGAAATTCTTGTAGGACGTCTTGTCGGCGATCGCACGCCATGCGGCCGCCTGTTCGGCGTTCATGCTGACGACCTCGACGCCGGCGCCCTTGAAGGTGTCGACCAGCTTGTCGTCAAGCTTCTTCGCCTCCTCGAAGAAATAGGCCTCGGCCTTCTCGCCGGCCGCCATCAGCGCCGCCTGCTGGTCGTCATTCAGCTTCTTCCAGCTCGCCTTGGACATCAGGATCGGCTCGTACATGAACCACAGGGCGTTTTCGCCCGGCGCAGTCAGGCATTTGACCTGCTCGTAGAGACGATAAGAGACGAAGCTGCCGGAACTGGTGTTGGTGGCGTCGAGAACGCCGGTCTGCATCGCCGTGTAGATTTCCGAACTCGGCATCGAACTGATCGAGGCGCCGGCGCCGGCCAGCATCTGCTCGAAGGCTGGTCCGGCCGCGCGCGTCACCTGCCCCTTGATGCTGTCGGGGGCGAGGATGCAGTTCTTCTTCGAGGCGAAGCCGCCGGCCAGCCAGGCGTCAGAGATCACCATCACGCCAGCATCGTCGATGATCTTCTTGATGTCGGCCATGAAGGGCGAATCGTTCAGGCGGCGGGCATGGTCGTGGTTCTTGACCAGCCCGGGCATCAGGGTGGCGCTGAATTGCGGGTGCCGGCCCGAGGCATAGTCGAGCGGGAAGGCCGACAGGTCCAGTTGGCCCTTGGTCATCGCTCCCCATTGCTCCTTGGGCTTGAACAGCGATGCGCCCGGATAGACCTTGATCTCGAGGCCTACATTGGCCGCCGCCACTTCACGCGCAATGATCTGCACCATCTCGTCGCGGACGTCGCCGCGGCCGCCGGGCCACTGGTGCGACGCCTTGAGTGTGACATTGTCGGCCAGCGCGACGCCGGTGCCGCCAAAGGCCGTGAATGCGGCCAACGCGGCCGCAGTAAAGCAATTACCTTTCTTGAACATCCCGATTTTCCTCCCGAAAACAACGTCCCGGCAAGTTTCGCCGGGCGCAGATTTATTGTCCCGCCAACCTGAATGGTGTGGCGGCAACCAATACCTTAGCATGCCTTGCAGGCATTACAACATGTTCAACCAGAGACGATTCGGGGAAGAAATTCCGCCATCAACCTACCAGCCGGGCGATGATCGCGTCGGTTATCCTGTCGGTGCCGTCGCGGCCGCCATATTCGAAGGACAGCACTTCGCCCGATGCGAAAGCTGACGATACCGCCGCCTCGATCGCATCGGCGGCCTTGCGGCAGGCCTCGAGCCCGGTGCGGTTGCCCAGCCAGTCCAGCATCATGGCGCCCGACATGATCGCCGCCGCCGGATTGGCCTTGTTCTGCCCCATGATGTCCGGCGCGGTGCCGTGGCAGGGCTGGAAGACCGCCCGGTCGACGCCAATATCGGCCGACGGTGCCACGCCCAACCCGCCTACCAGGCCAGCGCCGAGGTCCGACAATATGTCGCCCAGCAAATTCTCGGTCACCATTACGTCGAAATCCCAGGGCCGCTTCACCATGTTCATGGCGGTCGCGTCCACATAGGCATGCTCCTTTGCGATTTCGGGATAATCGGCGGCGATTTCGTCGAATATCTCGCGGAAGAAGGCCATGGACCCCAGCACGTTTGCCTTGTCGACGCAGGTCACCTTGCCCGGCTTGCCCTCCGCCTTGCGCTCCATCGCATAGTCGAATGTGAATCTGAAGAGTCGCTCGCAGCCCTTGCGGGTAATCAACATCCGGTCGCGGGCAAGTTCGTTGCCCTCGCGGTCGATTTTGCCACGCCCCGAGAACAGCCCTTCTGTGGATTCGCGAATCAGTACGAAATCCAGCGATTGTGCCCGCGCATCCGCCAGGGGAGAGGGCGCGCCAGCGATCGAGCGGATCGGCCTGACGCCGGCGAACAGCTCGAATTTCTCGCGCAGATCAAGCTGGGGCGCGATCTCGCGGCCATCCTCGTAACGCACCTCGGGCAGCCCCATGGCGCCCAACAGCACCGCGTCGGCCTCGCCGCAGGCTTTCAGCACGTCCAGGGGAAGTGAATCGCCGGTGCGCCGATAGAGGTCGGCCCCCGCCTCCATCTCGTTCAGTTCCAGGTCGAAGCCCCCGATATGTTCCTGCGCCGCCTGCAGGACCCTGACGGTTGCGGCGATCACCTCCCTGCCGATTCCGTCGCCCGGCAGCACCGCGATATCCAGTGTCGTGTTGACGCCCATGAAAGCTCCTCCTCTGGCCGACGGCTGCAGTCCCACCAGCATAGCACAGGATTGTCGATAGATAGTCATGCCTCATGATCTGTCGGGGAGGCGCTGAAAATTCCCGCCCAGCCCCTTCCTACCCCAGGGTGTGGTGCAATAGCCCCTCTTTTTTACGGCACCGAGTCCGGTTTTGGGTTTTCCCGAGCGGCACGCTTGGGTAACATCCGCCCTCTTTTGAGCAGATATCCGAGGAAGAGGGCAAGCAATTCCCAACCTTCCGCCGCGGATGCGATTCATTATTTGTTGAGAGGGCGCGATGAACTTTCAGAATGCCGGCAAGATGGCGGCGAAAACGGCCAATGCGAACCTGCTGGCCTGGATCGACGAGATGGCGGACCTTTGCAAGCCGGATTCCATCTACTGGTGCGACGGCTCGCAGGCGGAATATGACCGACTCTGCCAGGAGATGGTCGATGCCGGCACGCTGATCCGGCTTAATCCCGAAAAGCGCCCGAACAGCTTCCTGGCCCGTTCCGACCCGGACGATGTGGCCCGCGTCGAGGACCGCACCTTCATCTGCTCGACCAGCGAAGCGGATGCCGGCCCGAACAACAACTGGGTCGACCCGGCGGAGATGAAGGCGACGCTGACCGGCCTGTTCGACGGCTGCATGCGCGGCCGCACCATGTATGTCTGCCCGTTCAGCATGGGTCCGCTGGGGTCCCCCATCGCCCATATCGGCGTGCAGGTCACCGATTCTGCCTATGCCGCGGTCAATATGCGCATCATGACCCGCATGGGCGACGCGGTGCTGGAGGTGCTGGGCGAGGACGGCGAGTTCGTGCCCTGCCTGCATTCGGTGGGCGCGCCGCTGCGGCCCGGCGAGGCGGACGTATCCTGGCCCTGCAACGAGACCAAATATATCGTCCATTTCCCGGAGGAGCGGGCGATCTGGTCATACGGTTCCGGCTATGGCGGCAATGCGCTGCTGGGCAAGAAATGCTTTGCGCTGCGCATCGCCTCCACCATGGCGCGCGACGAGGGCTGGCTGGCCGAACATATGCTGATCCTGGGGCTGGAAAGCCCCGAGGGCGAGAAGACCTATGCCGCCGCCGCCTTCCCCAGCGCCTGCGGCAAGACCAACCTGGCCATGATCATCCCGCCGGAGGGCCTCAAAGGCTGGAAGGCGACCACGGTGGGCGACGACATCGCCTGGATCAAGCCGGGCGCCGACGGCCGCCTGCACGCCATCAACCCGGAGGCCGGTTATTTCGGCGTCGCGCCGGGCACCTCAATGGCCTCCAACCCGAACGCCATGAAAATGCTGGCGAAGAACTGCATCTTCACCAATGTGGCGCTGACCGACGACGGCGACGTCTGGTGGGAGGGTATGGATGGCGAACCGCCGGCCCATGCCATCGACTGGCAGGGCAAGGACTGGGCGCCCGATAGCGGCCGCCCAGCGGCGCACCCCAATTCCCGCTTCACCGCGCCGGCCACCGAATGCCCCAGCCTGGACCCGGACTGGGAGAACCCGGCCGGCGTGCCGATCGACGCCTTTATCTTCGGCGGCCGGCTGAGCAAGACCTTCCCGCTGGCCTACCAGGCGCGCGACTGGGCGCATGGCGTCTATATGGCCGCGACCATGGGGTCGGAGGCAACCGCCGCCGCGGTGGGCCAGGCCGCCATCCGCCGCGATCCGATGGCGATGCTGCCCTTCTGCGGCTACAACATGGCCGATTACTGGGCGCACTGGCTGTCGATGGGCGAGCGCGTGGCAAACCCGCCGGCGATCTTCCGGGTCAACTGGTTCCGCAAGGACGGCGACGGCAAGTTCATCTGGCCCGGCTTCGGCGAGAACGTGCGGGTGCTGAAATGGATTGCCGACCGCGTCCATGGCCGCGTCGAGGCGCAGGATAGCCCCTTCGGCGCGATGCCCCGGCACGAGGACATGGAGTGGACCGGCCT
>JBFFGY010000210.1:0-5248 GCA_041557215.1 Alphaproteobacteria bacterium | reverse complement strand
TTGCTATCGGGTTGGCCCCGCGCAAACTGGGCAAAGTCGACCTGGAACTGGACAAGACCGACCTGACCGCGGCAGCGGAAGCCCGCGCCGGCTGGAACCCCGCCGGGTGGAGTGTCGATCAGGCGGCCCGTGCCGCAATTCTTCTGGCAGCGGCAAAAGACGAAGAAACCTTTCCGGCAAAACTGGAACAGCTTTGCAACACGGCCGATGTCCGCGAACTCATCGCCTTCTACCAGGCCCTGCCGCTTTACCCGAACCAGCAGGCCTATGTTGCCCGGGCGGGGGAAGGCGCGCGCACTAATATGAAAGCCGTGTTCGAGGCGGTAGCGCATCACAATCCCTACCCGGCGGAACAGTTTGACGAGCATACATGGAACCAGCTGGTATTGAAGGCGGTGTTCGTCGGTAGCTCGTTGAACGACATCCAGGGTTTCGACCAGCGGCGCAACGCCGAGCTGGCCCGCACATTGGTGGATTACGCCCACGAGCGCTGGGCCGCCAGCCGCGTCATTACGCCTGAACTATGGCGCGCCGTCGGCCCCTTCCTTGATGACTCGATGCTTGGGGATATGCGCCGGGTGGCGACGAGCGAGAACATGCTGGAACGTCAGGCGGCGCTGCTCGCCTTGCGCGAGAGCGCCGCGCCGGGCGCGGCGGAACTGATCACTTTATCGCCGGAAATCGTTTCCGAGGTTGAAGCCGGACGCGTTTCTTGGGAAACTGTTTCCGAGGAAATCAAGACACCCCAATAAAAATAATGTTTTGGGAGTGAGACGGATGAAAGTCATCGACCCGCATATCCATATGAGCGCCCGCACCACGGACGATTACGAGGCCATGGCGGCGGCCGGCGTCGTCGCGGTGATCGAACCCGCCTTCTGGCTGGGACAGCCGCGCACCAATGTCGGCAGCTTCATAGACTACTACTCTTCGTTGATCGGCTGGGAGCGTTTCCGCGCCGCGCAGTTCGGCATTGCCCATTAATGCACCATCGGCCTGAACAGCAAGGAAGCGAACAACGAGGCCCTGGCCGAGGAAGTGATGGAGATCCTGCCCCGCTTCCTCACCAAGGAAGGCGTCGTGGCGGTTGGAGAGATCGGTTACGACGAACAGTCGCCGGCAGAGGACAAATATTTCCGCGCGCAGCTGGAACTGGCGCGCGAGCTCGAGATGCTGATCATGATCCACACGCCGCACCGCGACAAGAAGAAGGGCACCACCCGTTCGATGGATGTCGCGCTCGAACATGGGCTGGAACCGCACCGCGTGGTGATCGACCACAACAACGAGGAAACCGTCCGCGAGGTGCTGGATCGCGGCTTCTGGGCCGCCTTCACCATCTACCCCAAGACCAAGATGGGCAACGAGCGCATGGTTGAGGTGGTGCGCCAGTGCGGCTCGGAGCGGATCATCGTCGATTCCAGCGCCGACTGGGGCGTGTCGGACCCGCTGGCCGTGCCCAAGGTGGCGAATTTGATGGCCCAGCGCGGCATCGCCGAGCATGACATCCATATGAGCTGCTATCAGAACGCGATCAACGCCTATGGCCAGAGCGGGCAGTTCAACGAGGAGGACTGGCTCAATCCGGCGCCGATCGACCAGCGCACCCTGTTCGAGGGCAACTCGGTCCTGCGCGGTCAGGCGCCGCGTGTGGACGAAAGCGAATCGGCCGGGGGCGCCGCCGCGGCCGAATAAATGTCCGTCCGCGCCCATGGCGGGTCGCCTTTCGATATCGAGATCCCCGTCGCGGTGATCGGCGGCGGCGCTTGTGGGCTGGTCGCCGCCTTGGCGGCGCGCGAGGCCGGAACGGAAGTCATGCTGTTAGAGCGCGGCCCCTCGCCGGGCGGCTCCACCGCCATGTCGTCGGGCATGATCCCGGCCTGCGGCACGCGGCTGCAACACGCGGCCGGCATCGAGGACGACAGTCCGGAGCTTATGGCTGCCGACATCCAGGCCAGGGCACGAGGCGAGGCCGATCCAGACCTCCTGGATCTGGTCTGCCGGACCTCCGGCCCGGTCATCGACCGGCTGACGGAATACCACGGCCTTGAGCTCGAGCTGGTTTCCGGGCCCGCCCTATCCGGGCCACAGCCGCCAGCGCACCCACGCCCCACCGAGCCATGACGGCAAGGACCTGATCGCCATGCTGGTTGCCGCGGCGCGGAAAGCGGGGGTGGACATCGTCTGCAATGCGGCCGTGACGGAATTATTGGCGGAGGGCGGCCGGATCGTAGGCCTGACCGTCGAACGGACGGACGGCCGAACGGAGACCGTCGGCTGCGGCGCGCTGGTGCTGGCCAGCAGCGGGTTTGGCGGCAACGCCGACCTGGTCCGCCGCCATATCCCTGAAATCGCCGACGGCGCCTATTTCGGCCATGAGGGCAACCGGGGCGAGGCCATGATCTGGGGCGAGGCATTGGGCGCGGAATTGCGCCATATGGGCGCCTATCAGGGCCATGGCGCAATTGCCGTCCCCCATGGCGCGCTGGTTTCCTGGGCCCTGATGTCCGGCGGCGGAATCCTGGTCAATCGCGAGGGACGGCGTTTCGCCGACGAAGCCCGCGGCTCGTCGGATCTCGCACCGGAAGTGGTGGCGCAGCCGGGCGGGACCGCCTGGGCGGTCTATGACGAACGGCTGCACGAGTCCGCCATGCGATTTGCCGACTACCGGCAATTGGTGGAACTCGGGGCAGTCAGAAGTGGCGCGAAGGGGGTGGATCTGGCGGAAACCTGCGGCCTTTCCCCCACGGAATTGCGCGCGGCGCTGGCCGATTCCAACCTCGAACCACCATTTTTTGCGATCCGGGTAACCGGCGGACTGCTCCATACCCAGGGCGGCTTGGTGGTCGATGGCAGGGCCCGGGTCCTGGCCCGCGATGGCACCCCCATTCCCCACCTCTTCGCCGGCGGCGGCGCCGCCTGCGGCGTCTCCGGCCCGGCCCATTGGGGCTACCTGTCAGGCAATGGCCTGTTGAGCGCGGTGAGTTTGGGCTTCATCGCCGGGCGGGAGGCCGCGGCGGTCGCCTCTTAATCCATCCCTTCCAGGTCCATCTTGAAGGCGATCAGGCGAAGCAGATCCTTCAGCGTCACCATGCCGACGAGTTGACCGTTCTCCACCACCATCAGACGGCTGTTGCCGGTGCGGCGCATGATCGACAGAGCCTTCACCGCGTCGGTACCGGCATCGACGGTGTTTTCCGGCGAAGCGGGGGTCATCACGTCGAAGACCTGTGCCAGTGCCCACCGTTCGCGCGGCAGAGCGCGGATCTCGGCGACACCGATGCAACCCAGCAAATGCGTATCCTCTACCACGGGGAACAATTCGTGATAATGGCGGTAAATATAGCGTTCGACGAATTCATGGACCGTGATATCCGGCGGCGCAGCGACGGGGTCGCGCACCATGAAGCGGCGGACCGGCTCGCCCTCGAAAAACCGCCTTGTCTGCATCTGGCTGTAGGAACCGGCAGCGGCCGCGCGAACGAAAAAGCCGATCAGCATGTACCAGACACCGCCGATCACATTGCCGGATACAAGATTGATTAGCCCCAGGGCGATGAGTCCGAACCCGAAGGCCGAACCGGCGTTGGCCGCGATCCTTGTCGCCCAGCGCAAATCGCCCTTCCAACCCCATAGGAATGCCCGCAGCATCCGGCCCCCGTCCAGCGGAAAAGCCGGCACGAGGTTGAATACGGCAAGCAGCATATTAATGAAAGCCAGGTAATCGAGGACGGCGGGTACCGGCGGAGCCATGTCCATGGCCCAGCCGAACCTGGCAAGAAAATGGAAAATGATGGCAAGTAGCGCGCTGGCGATCGGCCCGGCAATAGCCATCAGGAATTCCGCTTTGGCGGTCGTCGGCTCCTCCTCCATCTCGGCCACGCCACCGAAGATGAACAGGGTTATACCCCTGATTGGCATGCCATATTGCCGCGCGACCAGCGAATGGCTGAGTTCATGCAGGATAATGGAGGCGAAAAGGCCGAGCGCTCCCGCCACGCCCATCCAGAGATAGACCGGCCCGGGCAACCCTTCATAGCGGACGGGGAAATAGCCTGCCGCCAGCGACCAGGTCACCAGGACCGCCAGGATCAGCCAGCTTGCATCAAGCTTGACCTGAAAGCCGAATATCCTGAAGAGGGGAATGCCGCGCCCAAACATGGCTTCAGTTTCCTTATCGTTGGTCCGGCTAAGGCCTCATTTGTTCTTTTCCCGATGGCCGATCTGTGTATGGCCGCGCCATCTGCGTCGAGGCCGGATGCCGTTATGCAGCCAGGACCGCAGCCGGCGGCGCAACGGCGGCACGTCCAGGGCGATCAGAACGAGGCCCACCGGAATCATCCAGAATCCAAGGACCGGCAAGAATCCCAGCACCCCGCCGATGACGAAAACGATGCCGATCGCTGTGCGCAGTCCAAAGCCGATCTTAAGCCGGCCCCAGGCAAAGGCGCGGCGCAGTCGGCGCATAAGGTTCTGCTTGTTGTCGTCGGACAGGATGACACGCCTCCCGGTCTCAAACAGGAAATTGCTATATCCTTGTATGTGATAAGCCGAGGACCGGCCCGCAAGCCCCCTAAACGACCCCTATCGGCGGGCGACGGCGGCGAATTCCCGTTGCGGCCCGCCCGACGATGGAAACCAGCAGCACCACACCACCCAATAGCGTCAAGGAACTGGGTGTTTCGGCGAAGACCA
Source organism: Alphaproteobacteria bacterium (assembly GCA_041557215.1). Classification (GTDB taxonomy): domain Bacteria; phylum Pseudomonadota; class Alphaproteobacteria; order UBA8366; family JADFVY01; genus JADFVY01. Next base: position 553 of record JBFFGY010000210.1, on the reverse strand, counting down.
GCCACACCCAGACCGGCCCCAGAACGACTTCACCGAGCGAAAGCAGTGTCAGTTCGGCCGCCGATACGAGACGCGACCCCACCGTATAGACAATAAGGCTGATGCCGATGGACACGGCGCCATAGGTCAGGCACAGGCCGATATCCGCCACCGGCGCCGCAAAGCCGGTGCCGCCGGCCAGGATGATCAGGGCTGATCCCGTGGCGCTGAACAAACCCGCCAGGCATGTTGCCGGCATCATGTCTACGGCACGGCCGCTGCGCAGCGCGATGGAAAAGCCGACGAATCCGGCCGCGGCGGTAAGCGCCATCAGATTACCGAACAGGTCGCCGGAAACAGCCCCCTCGCCAACCATTATGGCGATGCCGGCCGCCGCACCCGCCATGGCGATCCAGGTGCCGCGCGTGACATCCTCGCCCAGCAGGACGCGGCTGAGTACGGCGGTGATGAAGGGAGCCGCGCTCAGCATGAACAGCGTGTTTGCCACGGTCGTATGGGTGATGGAGAAAACGAAGCAGGTGAAACCGGTCGCCAGGCAAAGCCCCGCCACCGC
>JBFFGY010000209.1:0-5309 GCA_041557215.1 Alphaproteobacteria bacterium | reverse complement strand
GTCGATCCGGCCGTCGGCCGCGGATTTGGCGGGTTTTTTCGCTTTTTTCATGGCGCGCGCACTCTATCCGAATTGATCGGGGCTCGCCAGCGCGGCCAGGGCGGCGCGGAGCGCCGGCACGCCCGCGCCCGACCCGCTCGGGGTCCTGACGCTGTTCGGCCTGGTGAGCTGGCAGGTGCCCGCCTATCTGGCGATGTTCAACATCGGCATTTGGCCGATCCTGATGGGCATCTCGATGTATGCCATGCAGAAGATGAACCCGCCGCCGCCGGATCCCATGCAGGCGCGCATCATGAACATGCTGCCGCTGATCTTCACCTTCTTCCTGGCCACCTTCCCGGCGGGGCTGGTGATCTACTGGACCTGGAACAACATCCTGTCCATTGCACAGCAGTATGTGATCATGAAGCAGACCCAGAAGCTGCAGAAATAGTCGGACCAGCGGACTCAGTCCCATGGAACAGAACCCGCAGGACAGCGAGGCGCCGTTCTCCGAAGATCAATTGGAGGCCGGCCGCCTGCTGTTTGCGAAGGAATGCCGCTTCCTTTTGGGCGTGGCGCATACCGATCATCTGCCGGCCGACGAACTGCCGGAGGTTGCCTTCGCCGGGCGGTCCAATGTCGGCAAGTCCAGCCTGATCAACGCGCTGACCGGGCGCAAGACGCTGGCGCGCACCAGCAACACGCCTGGCCGCACACAGCAGCTCAACTTCTTCGATCTCGGCGGGCGGCTGACGATCGTCGATTTGCCGGGCTATGGTTATGCCAAGGCGCCGAAGGGCGAGGTTGACCGCTGGAACCGGCTGATCCGGCTTTACCTGAAGGGGCGCGTGGGCCTGCGCCGGGTATGTGTGCTGATCGATGCGCGGCACGGGCTTAAGGCGTCGGACCGCCAGGTCATGGACCTGCTGGACGAGGCCGCGGTGGCCTACCAGCTTGTGCTGACCAAGACCGACAAGGCCAAGGCCGGCGAACTGGCGAAGCGACGCGCCGAAATCACGGCGGAAATCCGAAAACGCGCCGCCGCCTTCCCCGAAATCATGGAAACCAGCTCGGTGAAGGGCACCGGCATCGCCGAGATGCGCGCCGCCCTCGCGGAACTGGCGGCGGCCGAACCGATCGGCTAAAAGACTTCGGCAGGCAACACGGACGCACGGGATCCGGGATATGAGCGACAAGGCGAAAAGGCAGAAGGACTGGCTGGAAAAGGCGGGCATCCTCACCGATGCGCTGCCCTTCATGCGCCGCTATGCGGGCAAGACGGTGGTCATCAAATATGGCGGCCATGCCATGGGCGACGACAAGCTGGCCTCGGATTTCGCCCATGACGTGTCCCTGTTGAAGCAGGTCGGCATCGACCCCGTCGTGGTTCATGGCGGCGGGCCGCAGATCGGCAAAATGCTGGAACGCTTGGCGATCAAGAGCGAATTCGTCGACGGGCTGCGGGTTACCGACGAAGTAACGGTGGAGGTCGTCGAGATGGTGCTGTCCGGCCTGCTGAACAAGCGCATCGTCAGCGGCATCAGCGCGGCCGGCGGGCGGGCCATCGGCATTTCCGGCAAGGATGGCGGGTTGATCCGCGCGGCGCGGCTGCGGCGCACCGTGGCCGACCCCGATTCCAATATCGAGAAGATTCTGGACCTCGGCTTCGTCGGCGAACCGGAGACGGTGAACCCCCATGTGCTGGACGCGCTGAAGCCGACCGATTTCATCCCCGTCATCGCGCCGCTGGGCGCCGATGCGGAAGGCCAGACATACAATATCAACGCCGATACCGCCGCCGGCGCCATCGCCGGCGCCGTCGGGGCGACGCGCCTGTTGCTGCTGACCGACGTGGAGGGCGTGCTCGACAAGTCGGGCGAATTGATCCACGAAATGACGGTCAGCCAGGCCAAATCCTATATGAAGGACGGGACGCTGCATGGCGGCATGATCCCCAAGGTGGAAACCTGCATCGAGGCAATCGAGGCCGGCGTCGGCGGCGCGGTGATCCTTGACGGCCGCGTGCCGCATACCATGTTGCTGGAGATGTTCACCCCCGACGGCTCCGGAACCTTGATAAGGGCGGATTAGGGAATCTCATGACCGAGGAACAACGCCGGGCACTGGCGGAGTCGAAGGTCTGGCTGTTCGACCTCGATAATACACTCTATCCGGCCGAATGCCGCCTGTTCGACCAGATCCACGTGCGCATGCGCGACTATCTGATGAATTATTTCAAGGTCGACGAGGAAGAGGCATCGCGCATCCGGCGCAAATATTTCCTCGAGCACGGCACCACGCTTTCGGGCCTGATGGTCAACGACAAGATCGATCCCGCCGGCTTCCTGGATTACGTCCATGACATCGACCTGTCGCCCGTGCAGCCGAACCCGGCGCTGGACGCCGCGCTATCGCGCTTGCCCGGGCGCAAGCTGATCTTCACCAACGCCGACACCGGGCACGCGGAAAACGTCATGGCGCGGCTGGGCATTGCGCATCATTTCGAGGCGATCTTCGATATCGTCGGGGCCGATTACATCTGCAAGCCGAACCCGGCCCCCTATGCGCAAATCGTCGCCGACTACGGCGTCCCGGCCGAGGCCGCAGTGATGCTGGACGACATGTCGGTAAACCTGGAACCCGCCGCCGCCCTGGGCATGAAAACGGTCTGGGTGCGAACCCACTACAACTGGGCCGGCGACGACGCGGAGGACCCGGACCATGTGCACCACGTGACCGAGGACGTGACGGCGTGGCTGGAGGGGGTGGTCCCCGCCGCGTAAGAGGGCCGGTCCGGCAGGATTCGGTTCTAGAAATATCGGGTCAGGCGCAACGTCGCATGGTCGTCGTCACGGACGCCGAATAGAACATCGTCGGGCGGCGCGGCGAAGAACAGGCGTGCCTCCAGCTCAAGCTTCCAGCTATCGCCGAGCCGGCGTTCGGCCTCAAGGGAAAGGGCCGTGGCCCCGGACGACCTGTCGATGACGGCGCCAGCCAGAAGCGTGCTGTCCTGCGGGTCGTTCAGCGTCAGGCGCGCGCCGATGAAGACATCGTCATCGGCCAAGGTGGGCGGCGCGTCCGCGTCCCGGCCGTCGTAGAGAAATTCGGCGAGCAGGCCAAGGTCCGCGTTGCCGCCGCCGACCTGGTGGAACGTATACTCGGACCCGCCTACCACGGCCTGAAAGCGGCCGCCATGTCCGCCGCGCGTCATCGCCTCCAGCTTCCACAGCCACGCGCCCGTGGTCAATTGTAGGTCGAGGCCGGTCTGGTCGATCTGGTCGTAGTGGGGAACCAGGACCGGCTGTCCGCCGGCGCCGATTCCGGGAACGAAACGCGGTTCACGGCTGGAGCCGCGGAAATGGGACAGACCGATGTCCCAATCGCCGACGACATGGGACCAGCGCAAGGCGAAATCGACATGCCGCGCCCCGGCGCCCGAGTCGTATGTCGCATTGTTGCCATCGATCGGCAGCGGCCCGCGCAACCGCGCCTCGTCGTCCGGGAAAGTCCGCTCCCGAAAGCCCGGCAGCAGGAACAGGCCCAGCGCGCCCCAATCCCGGTCGAAGTTGAGGTTGACCATCGGCTGACCCAGCTTGTCCTCGCCATCCGGGTTCTCGACCAGGTCCGTCTGGTTGACGATATCGACCAGATGGCGGGATTCCGTGACGCCCCAGAACACCTTGCCGATCCCCGCCACCAGATCCCAGCGATCGCCGATATGAAGCCAATTGGCCTCACGCAGATCCCAGTGGGTGCGGTTCCCGTCATGGGCGTCCAGCCGCGCGAAAGGCGTGACGGTCAAGCGGTCGTCGCCGGCGTTCCATTCATATACGATTTCCGGTTCAAAAGAGACGGATGGCGAAAATGTTGCGTCGTTCTGCTCCGCATAGGCCGGCCTAACCGGGAAGGTTCGCATCTCGGCCCCCGCCGAGCCGGAAAACGCCCATTCCCCCGCCGCGGCGGGGAACGCGGCCAGCAAACCGAGGGCCGCAAGGATGACGCATATGTCAAGGGGTCTCATGGCGTCCCGTTCTCAGCGCGACCGTTCCAGGCTGCGTTGGCTGAAATCGCTTTCCTTCAGGCCGGTCTGGAACTCGTAGCTTTCATAGATGAGCCAGGTCGCCTTGCCGGTGCGCTCGCTTTCCATGACGAGCCTGTGCGGCCGCCAGAACCTCCCCCGATATTGCCGGTGCTCGCCGAAGGTCAGGGTCTTGAGGAACCTGTCCTTGAGGTCGTAATAATCGATGCGCTGGATGCGGTATTCCACCTTGTCATACCAGGTGACGAGCCGCAGATAGCCTGTATTTTCATAGAGCGGCCGGCGCTCGACGACGAAGCAGTCAAGGTCGCCGCAGGGCTCGTCCCGAAGCCATTCATAGCCGTATTTGCCGAGCTCCTGGCCGGTGATGTCCTCGTAGGCGAACTCGCTGCCGACGAAGGAGCCGGACTTGTTGATCGAGGAGATGCGTTTGACGCGCTTCAGGGCCGGCAGGTAAAGCCACTGGTCGTCAGGTTTCAGAATATGCGCATAGCTGAGCAGCGCCGTTCCCTTTATGTCGCGTGGCTCGTCGAACACCACTAGCGACTTTTCGCCCTCGGTCTCGTCCGGGGCCTCGAGCGTCCGGATGCGCAGGCGGCGCTCTTGCTTGCGGCCCTTGCGATCCTGCAGGATCATCACAAGGACCGCCTTGCTGTCGCCGTAACCGCGGTCGCGGCCGTCAGCCTCCCGGGCTATGGCCTCGCCCTTGGCCACAGGATCCTCGGCGCCGCTGGCGGAACCCGTCGCCGCAAGCAGGATCGCGATGATGAGGATCGGTCCGCTACGCGTCATGGTCATCCTCCTTTGCCTGGATCCGGATCGACAGGCGGCGCAATCCCGGCGGACGCAGCGGCGTCATGTGCGGAGGGCTCCCCCCTTCGCTTCTTTTCTCTGATGTACCGATCGGGGCTGGCCTCGAACCGGTCTCGGCAGCGCTTCGAACAGAACGCGTAGCGGCGCCCGTCATGCTCGGCGAACAGGGTCGCCGTCCATTCGTCGACGCGCATGCCGCACACTGGGTCCTTTACCCAGGAGTGCCGGTCCGATTTCCGGTCGCGCAGCATTCCGTCCTCCAGCCACAGGGTGCGGTCGGCCACCTCCTCCACTCTCGGATCATGCGTCACCAGCACGACCGCACAGCCATCGTCGCGCGCTACGTCATGCAGGATCATCATGACTTCCTGGCCGCTTTGCGAGTCGAGATTGCCGGTCGGTTCGTCGGCGAAGACGATATGCGGCCTGTTGATCAGCGCTCTTGCGATTGCGACGCGCTGCTTTTCACCGCCTG
>JBFFGY010000208.1:0-5314 GCA_041557215.1 Alphaproteobacteria bacterium | reverse complement strand
GGTTATGGCGCGGCCCAGGCCTTCAAGGCCGCCGGTCGGCCAACGCCGCTGATCATAATGGGCAACCGCCATGACGAGCTGACCTGGTGGAAGGAACAGAAGGACGCCAACGGGTACGCGACCATGTCGGTCTCGATCGCTCCGGGCGTCGGCACGCTGGCCTTCTGGGTGGCGCAGCAGATCCTTGACGGCGCCGAGGTGCCGAAGGACATGGTCGTGCCGTTCCTGCAGATCGACCAGGACAACCTCGAGCAGAACCTGGCCAACACCGAGGCTGGCGGCGTTGCCAATGTCGAATACAGCCTGGATGACGCCAAGGGCGTGATCGAGGCCTCCAAGTAAGCTAGGAAACTACGAGACGGAGCCCGGGCAAATGCAGACCGCAAACGGCAAGATCGTCAGCCTCGAAGGGGTGGCGAAAAGCTTTGGCGCGGTGCGCGCGCTTGCCGGCGTCGACCTTGCGGTCGGCGCCGGCGAGTGCCTGGGCCGCGTCGGCCACAATGGCGCCGGCAAGTCGACGCTGATGCATGCGCTTGCCGGCACCCTTGTGCCGGATGAAGGAAAGATCGTGGCGTCGGGGGAAGACCGGACCGCCAGCTACAATGTAACGCTGGCCCACCAGCTGGGCATTCGGTGCGTGTTTCAGGAACTGTCGCTTTGTCCAAATCTGACGGTTGCCGAAAACGCACGGATTTTTCATCCGAACCTGAAGGGGTGGGGATGGCGCCGGCGCGCCGGCAGCATGATCATCGGCAAGCTGGATGAAATCTTTCCCGGCCATGGCATCGCCGACGACGATGTGGTCGGGGATCTTTCGATAGGCAAGCGCCAGATGGTGGAAATCGCCCGGGCCTTCACGGTAACCGACGAGCCGTTGCATCTGGTGATCCTCGATGAACCCACCTCGTCACTGGACTCCGTAACGGCGGGGCAACTTCTGAACTTTGTACGCAAGCTGGTGACGGAAAACCGCAGTTGCATCCTGATCTCCCACCTGCTGGGTGAGATCCTCGACTATTGCGACCGGGTCGTCGTCATGCGCGACGGCGAGGTTGTCGCCGAACGGCCAGCCGGTGATTTCGATCGGGATTCTCTGGTCGCCGCCATGGGTGACGTGACCGACGAACAAAAGATCGAAGCCCACGAAAGGATTGAGAAGAAGCGGGGCGAAATGCCGGTTGTGATCCGTGCCCGGCCGCAGACTTCGGACGGCGCGCAGGAACTCGTTGCGCACAAAGGCGAAATCGTCGGCCTCGCCGGGCTCGCCGGGCATGGACAGACGCGCATGCTGCTGCAGATTTACGCTGCCGCGGCAAAACGGACGACCGATACGGAGGTCGACGGCCCGGTTGCGCTGGTGGCGGGCGATCGCCAGACCGACGGCATCTTCCATCTCTGGTCGATCGGCGAGAACGTCAATGTTCGCTCGCTGCGTAACATGGTGCGTGGGCTGCTGATCGAGCCCGCCCGCGAAGACGCCCTGGCGAACGAATGGAAAGACCGGATCAAGATCAAGACCCCGAATATGGCAAATAACATCCTGTCGCTGTCCGGCGGCAACCAGCAGAAGGCTCTGTTCGCCCGCGCGCTGGGGTCTGATGCGGAGATCGTGCTGATGGACGATCCCATGCGGGGCGTTGACGTGGGCACCAAGCTGGAAGTCTACGATCTCATTCGTCAGGAGGCAGAAGGCGGCCGAACCTTCCTCTGGTACACGACTGAAATGGACGAGTTGAGCAATTGCGACCACATCTATGTGTTCCGGAACGGCCGGATCGTAGCCGAGCTTTCGCGTAATGAACTGACCGAAGAAAAGGTCCTGCAGTCCTCTTTCGAAGAGGCCGCCGCGTCATGAGGAACTACTTGCTCAGCCCGAAATTCCTGCGTAGCGCGCTGCCCGGCGCCTCGCTGGTGATCCTGCTGATGGCGATCTTCTACACCCAGCCCAGGGCCATGAGCTATTTCGGGCTCAATCTGATGTTGCAATATACGGTGCCCATCGCGCTGGCGACGATCGCCCAAATGTTCATCCTGACGGTGAACGACCTGGATTTGTCGATCGGGCCGTTCGTGGGTCTTACGGCCTGTATCGGAGCAACCTTGCTGAATACGGACCCGGTGTTCGGCGTGCTGGCGCTGCTCGCTTGCATCGCGGTTTATGCCGGGCTGGGGGCGCTGATCCACTGGCGGAACCTGCCCTCCATCGTTGTTACGTTGGGCATGTCCTTTGTCTGGTTGGGCGTGGCGGTGCTGATCCTGCCGACACCGGGCGGCACGGCCCCGGCCTGGATCAAGGCAGTTATGGGCTTCAAGCCGACGCTGCAACTCTTCGGCTACAATGTGATCCCGCCCTTCCCGATAATCGCCGCCGCGGTCATCGCGGTGGTGGTACATATCGGGCTGATGCGCTCCAGCTATGGCGTGGTGCTGCGCGGGGCCGGCGGCAACCCGCGGGCCATCGCCCGCGCCGGCTGGTCGATGCTGAAGATCAAGGTCACGATGTTTGCGCTGGCGGGCCTGTTCGGCGTGCTGGCGGGCCTTTCGCTGATCGGCCTGACCTCGGCGGCGGACGCCCATATCGCGGATCGTTATACGCTTTACTCCATCGCCGGCGTGATCCTCGGCGGTGGTGAATTCGTCGGCGGGCGCGTCTCGCCCACCGGCGCCGTTATCGGTGCGATGACCCTCACCCTGGCCGGATCCTTCCTGATTTTCCTGCGCATTTCGCCCGACTGGCAGGTCGGCGCGCAGGGTGCGATCCTGATCCTGGTGCTGGCGCTGAGGGCGCTGATCAACTGGAGGGAAGCGCGATGAACGGAGGTCTTGCCGCAACCCTGAAGAAGCTGGGCGAAAAGCCCTGGATCTGGTCCTATGTCGGAACCATCCTGGTGTGGCTGGCGACCGTCAGCTTCACGATGGGGCAGGGGGGCGCCAGCATCATCACGGCGGCCTTGTCCTTCGCCACTTTCACAGTCATCGTCGGTATCGGCCAGATGTTCGTGATCACCGCCGGGCCCGGCAATGTAGACTTGTCGATCCCGGCAACCATCGCCTTGTCGGGCGCGATCTGCATGAAGGTCATGGACGGGTCGAACGCCATGTTGCCGGTCGGTATGCTCATCGCGCTGGGTACCGGGTTGGCGGTCGGGACCTTCAATTACATGCTGATCCGGGTGCTGCGCATCCCGCCGATCATTGCAACCCTGTCGGCCAGTTTCCTGATCCTGTCGACCGCCATCGCTTATGGGCGCGGGCTGAAGATCAAGCCGCCGCCGCTGCTGGCCGAGTTCACCACGATGAAGGTGATGGGGGTGCCTTTGCTGGCAGTGTTCATAGTCGGCTTTGCCGTCTTGGCCAGTATCGTGCTGAACCGGACGCTATACGGGCGATCCGTGCTGGCGATCGGGCAGAACATGCGCGCGGCCTGGCTGGCCGGCATCAATGTGGAGCGCACACGCTATGCGACCTATACGCTGAGCGCCGTACTGGCCGGTTTCTGTGGCCTGCTGCTGGCCGGTTTCTCAGGCGGCGCCTCGCTGGATATGGGCAGCGAATATCTGCTGGCTTCGATCGCCGTGGTGGTGATTGGGGGCACCTCGGTGGCGGGCGGCAAGTCGAACATCCCCGGCATCTGGGGCGCCTCGCTGTTCATGTTCCTTCTGGTCACCATGCTGAATACCTTCGGCGCCAGCGCCGGCATCCGCCTGATCATGACCGGCCTGATCATCGTGGCCGTTATCACCATCGCCGGCGGCGACAAGCCGCAACGGTAATCCACTTACGGAGGGATGAATGGCCCTGGTAGGCGATTCCTACGAATATTATGAAAAGCGCTTCCATGACCTGACGGTGCCGATCGCCGAGGTCGAGGAATTGTATAACGGATGCCGCTGGGCCGAGGGGCCGGTCTGGTTCAATGACGGCGGCTATCTGGTCTGGAGCGATATCCCGAACAACCGGCTGCTGCGCTGGGTACCCGACCTGGGCGTCAGTGTCTTCCGGGCGAATTCCAACTTCGCCAACGGCAATACCCGCGACCGCCAGGGACGGCTGGTGTCCTGCCATCACGGCGGACGCAACGTGACCCGCACCGAGGCCGACGGCTCCATCACGGTTATCGCGGACTCTTATCAAGGCAAGAAGCTGAACTCGCCCAACGATGTCGTGGTGAAATCGGATGGAAGCATCTGGTTCACCGACCCGACCTACGGGATCATGTCGGATTATGAAGGCTACAAGGCCGAGTCCGAGCAGGATGGTTGTTTCGTCTACCGCGTGGATCCGGCAACCGGCAATATCGCCGTCGTCGCCGACGATTTCGTGAAACCCAATGGGCTTGCCTTCTCGCCGGACGAAAGCATCCTCTATATCGCCGATTCCGGTTTCAGCCATGACCCCGACGGGCCGCACCATATCCGGGCCTTCGACGTTGGCGAGGACGGAAACTTGAGCAACAGCCGCGTTTTTGCCGAGGTCGCGCCCGGCGTGCCGGACGGATTCCGCGTCGATATCGAGGGGAATGTCTGGACCAGTTGCCAGGATGGTGTTATCTGCTTCGCGCCCGACGGCACGGCCCTGGGCAAGATCCGCATCCCCACCATGGTCGCGAATCTCACCTTCGGCGGCCCGCGCCGCAATCGCTTATTCATCACGGCCACGAAGTCGCTTTACGCGGTTTATGTGGCGACCACGGGTGTACAGACTCCATGAACGAAACAGCACCGCTGACCATACGCCTGAACGCCACCGACAATGTCGTCGTGGCGCGGGCGAAGATCGAATCCGGCACAGAGGTTCCCGGCGAGGGCGTGTCCGCCGCCGCGGAAGTTCCGGCCGGCCACAAGATCGCCACCGCGCCCATCGCCGCCGGCGAGCCGATCCGCAAATACAACCAGATCATCGGTTTCGCCTCCTGCGATATCGCTCCCGGCGACCATGTCCATACCCAGAACTGCGAGTTCCGGGCCTTCGAGCGCGATTACGCCTTTGGCGCCGACACGCTGCCGACCGATTTTGTGCCCGAGGCCGAACGCGCCACTTTTCGCGGCATCGTGCGGCCCGACGGCCGGGTGGCGACGCGCAACTATATCGGCGTGTTGACCACAGTGAACTGTTCGGCCACCGCGGCGAAACATATCGCCCGCGCCTTCGAGGGAGATGCGCTGGCCGACTATCCCAATGTCGACGGCGTCGTCGCCTTCACCCATGGCACCGGCTGCGCCATGGCCCTGGATGGCGAAGGTTTCGCGGCGCTGCAGCGCTTGATGTGGGGCTATGCGCGCCATCCCAACATGGCTGGTATCCTGCTGGTAGG
>JBFFGY010000207.1:0-5316 GCA_041557215.1 Alphaproteobacteria bacterium | reverse complement strand
CAACTCACCAGCGTTACGTCGGCGCCTTTCAGCAAAACAAAACACCTGTCCAGCGGCAATGCGCCGCCATCATCCACGACCTCTTCCTTCGCCGCGCGATAAATGCGTTTCGGCTCTAGGAAGACGACCGGGTCCGGGTCGCGGATGGCCGACAGCATCAGCCCGTAAGCCTTGGCCGGCGAGGACGGGATGACGAGGCGGATACCGGGGATATGGACGAACATCGCCTCCATGCTTTCCGAATGGTGTTCAGGCGCGTGGATCCCGCCGCCATAGGGCGCACGGATCACCATCGGGCAGGTCAGCCGCCCACGGGTCCGGTTGCGCATCCGCGAGGCATGGTTCACCAACTGGTCAATCACCGGATAGATGAAGCCCATGAACTGGATTTCGGCGACGGGCCGGAAACCCATAGCGGCCAGCCCCACCGGCAACCCGCCGATCAGCGCCTCGGACAGGGGCGTATCGCGCACCCGTTCGGCACCGAAACGCGAGATCAGGCTGTCGGTTGCTCGGAAGACGCCGCCATCGATACCTACATCTTCCCCCAGGACGACAACCGTCCCGTCTTCCTCCATGGCCCGGGCCAGTGCGCGGTTCACCGCCTCCACCATGGTCAGTTCCACGGCCTTGGACGTTGTCGTCGGTTTCTGGCGTGGCGTGGCCATCGGTCAGTCTTCCTTGAGCATCTCGGCACGCTGCCGCGCATAGGCCGTGGGAAGTTCCTCGTACAACCAGTCGAAAACCACGCCGGGTTCCTGCGGCTGCACGGAAAGATATTCCTCAACCGCGGCTTCCACTTCCCGCCCACAGGCCTCGATAAGCGCTTCCTCTTCGCCGGCGTTCCAGCCATGGGCCTGGGTCAGGAAGGCGCGGGTCCGGGCGACCGGCTCTTCCTTCCAGTGGCGGCCGACCTCCTCGTCGTCGCGATACCGGCTGGCATCATCGACCGTGGTATGGTCTCCCAGCCGGTAGGTCAGCGCCTCGATCAATGTCGGCCCACCCCCACCATGGGCTTTCCGCAGGGCGTTCTCGGCAGACTGGCGCACCGCCACGATATCGTTGCCGTCGGCTTGCAGCCCCTCGAAGCCGGCGGCGATCGCCTTTTGCGCAAGGGTCTGCGCCGCGGTCTGGGCCGAGCGGGGCACGGAGATCGCCCACTGGTTATTGTTGACCACGAAGACCACCGGCAACTTCCATGCGCCGGCTAGATTCATCGCCTCGTAGACGTCGCCCTTCGATGTCGCGCCATCGCCGAAGATGGCGACCGCGGCCCGCGCCTCACCACGCAACTGGAAAGCAAGCGCAACGCCGGCGGCATGCGGGGCATGGCTGCCGACCGGTATACAGACGGGAAAATCCAGGCGCGGGCCGGAGAAATCGGAGCCTCTTTCGTCGCCGCCCCAATAGAGGAACAGTTCTCGCATCGTCACCCCGCGCATCAGCTGTGCGCCATGCTCACGGAAACTGGGCAGCAACACGTCGTCAGCCGCCATGGCCGCGGCAATACCGACGCCAACCGCCTCCTGTCCCAGGCTGGACGCATACGTCCCCAGCCGGCCGGTCCGTTGCAGGGCCACGGCGCGGTTGTCGAACGCCCGCGTCAAGACCATCCAGCGATATAGGTTGGTCATGGTTTTCCTGTCGCCGGCGAATTCGGGCAGCGCCGCGACCGGCGCCCCATCGATCCCGATACAGCGAAGATATTCGATCTCGAAGGGCGCGGTAGCGATCATGCGGGTTCCCTGGCCTTCCTTTCCAACTCCTCCGCCATGCGTTCGCGCATGATGTATTTCTGCACCTTTCCGGTGACCGTCATCGGGAAGTCCTCGACAAAGCGGATGTAACGGGGGATCTTGAAATGGGCCAACCGTCCTTCGCAGAACTCCCGGATATCCTCGATGCTGGCCGTTTCTCCCTCGCGCAGCCTGATCCAGGCGGCGATCTCCTCGCCATATTTCGGGTCCGGGACGCCAAACACCTCGACCTGGTCGATTTGCGGATTGCCGTACAGGAAGTCCTCTATCTCGCGCGGATAGATGTTTTCGCCGCCCCTGATCACCATGTCCTTGATCCGTCCGACGATACGCAGATAGCCGGCGGCAACCATGGTGGCGATATCGCCGCTCTTGATCCAGTGGGCTTCGTCGATTTCCTTCGCCGTGCGTTCCGGGTCGTCCCAATAGCCGCGCATCACGCAATAGCCCCGCGTGCAGAGTTCGCCAGGCTCGCCGACCGGCAAGATGCGACCATCGTTATCGACGATCTTGATTTCCGTGTTCGGAAGAACCCGACCGACGGTGCCGACGCGCATATCCAAAGGATCGTCCACCGCGGTTTGCGTCGACAGGGGGCCGGTCTCGGTCATGCCGTAGCCGATGGTAATCTCGGACAGATGCATGTCGCGCATGACCCGGTTCATCAGTTCAACCGGGCAAGGCGCGCCGGCCATAATGCCGGTCCGCAGGGAACTCAGGTCGCGTTCCGCAAAGCTAGGCTCGTCCAGTTCGGCGATGAACATCGTCGGCACGCCATGCAGCGCCGTGCAACGCTCTGCCTCTATCGTCTCCAGCACTACCGCGGCGTCGAAACCGGCCGACGGAAAGACTATGGCAGCGCCATGCGTCGCGCAAAGCAGCGTGCCCAGCACCATCCCGAAGCAATGATACATCGGCACCGGGATGCACAGCCGGTCCCGCTCCGTGAATTTCATCACTTGCGCCGAAATCCGGGCGTTATTGACAATATTATGGTGGGTCAGCGTCGCCGCCTTCGGCGTACCCGTAGTGCCACTCGTGAACTGGATATTGATGGGGTCGTCGAAATCCAGGCCGGCGGCGGTCTGCTCGAGCAGCTGTCGCTGCTCTTCCGTCGCCAGATCTGTTACCTCCTGATAACTCAGGAAGCCGGGCGCCCGTTCACCGTCCAGCCTGATCACCCAGCGCAGGTCAGGCAAGCGCGATGCCTGCAGGCTCCCGGGCTCGCATTCATCGAGTTCAGGCGCCAATTCGCGCAGCATGGCGATATAATCGCTGGTCTTGAAGGCAGCCTCGGTGACAAGCGTCCGGCAGCCCACCTTGTTGAGGGCGTATTCCAACTCCCCGACACGATAGGCCGGGTTGATGTTCACGAGGATCAGACCGGCGTAGGCCGAGGCAAACTGGACCACCACCCATTCCACGCGATTGGGGGCCAGAATGCCGATCCGTTCGCCAGGCTTCAGCCCCAGCGCCAGGAGCCCTGCCGCCAGCGCACGCGATTTCTCACGCAGTTCGGGCCAATGCCACCGCACCCCCTGATAGGGCACGACAAGCGCCTCGGCTTCCGGCCATTTTCGGCTCGCCTCGTCGAGCACGTCACCCACCGTTTGGCCGACAAGCACATTGTGGCCGCCGCCATGCAGGTAACTCTGCGAGAATCCAACCATTTTCACATCCCCGCCTACTTTCCGCCCATTTGGCATGGGAGTCTTTGATCAGGGTCAATCGGTTTCGGCGGGGGGATCGGCCCGATACGAAGACGAACGAAAACGGAGATCCCTATGACGATAGACAGCATCCTGAGAAGCAAGGGCCGGGGGGTTATAACCGTCGAGGCTGAAGCCCCCGTCGGTGCGACGCTATGCATCATGCGTCACAAGAAAATCGGCGCCGTGGTCGTCAGCACTACGGGGCGCGATGTGGAAGGCCTGATTTGCGAACGCTACATGGTCCGCGCGTTGAAAATCTATGGCGTATCCCGCCTGATGTCCCTGACGGTGGCCGAGATCATGCGCCGAGACGTCCCTACTTGCCGGCCCGAGGAAGGACTCCGGCGCGTAATGACCCGCATGATCGCCCGGCGCATGCAGCATATGCCCGTAATCAACGACAATGGCGTCTGCGGTATCGTGAGCCTTGCCGACATCATGAAGCAGCGGCTTCGCGAGGCCGAAGAGGAAGCGGCGCGCTGCCATATGGCGGTAGCTCTGCCGATCTGAAGAACCTCGATTCCGTTAACCAAATAGTACGAACTATCCAACAGTATTACTGGTGATTGGAATGAGTGATTACGTCAGGACAATGGATATGCAAAAGCAGCCAATTTCAGAACAGGCCAGACTCGCCTTGTCGCTGGCCGACTGCCTGGGACGAGAGGGCGCCATCAATGTCTGCCGCGCCAACGGGTGGGACGGCGTTCTGAGCTTCCTTCTCGGCCCGGACCGCGAACGCAGCTGCGACCCGGCAGACGGCCCATTTTTCAGGGTCTGATCGCCCGCTTAATCGGGCATCGAGGCCAACAGATCGCTACGCACCGCGCGCAGGTGGCCGCGCATCAGCGACGCGGCTTCTTCGGTATCGCGTTCCTCGATCGCATTCACTAGCGCGTCATGTTCTGTGAAACTGTGATGCTCGTGACTTAACTCATGCTTTCGCAGCCGTTTCCAGGCAACCGCGCGGCGCACAGAATTCAGCATGTCGAATACCGCCAGCAGACATACATTGCCGCTGGCCTTGGCGACCTCCCGGTGAAGACGATTGTCCCACATCTCATAAGTACGCCATTCCCCGGCCTGTTCCGTTCCTTTAATGCAACGGCGCATTTCGGCAATTGCGGCCGCCGTGGCGTTCAGCGCCGCAAGCCGTGCCAGCTCCGGCTCGACCGTCATGCGCGCCTGCATCACCTCGGATGGGTTTGTCCGGCTGGCGATTGAAGAAATATCATCCAGCAGGGCGCTTGGCGGCGAACCGACGAAGGTCCCCTTCCCCACATGCCGCCAGATATGGCCGTCCGCCTCAAGCCGCGCCAGCGCCTTGCGCAACACGACCCGCTTGATACCCAGGATTTCGCTCAACTCACGTTCCGGGGGAAGGCGGCTGTTGATTGGATAATCGCCCGTATCCAGCATCCGCCGAATGGAGTCAAAAGCCGCCTGTTCCTGGATTTGTGACATCGCTTCAATTCCTGAATTGGTTGGTATTAATATCCCACATTTTCCGTATGTTAACATATAAAATTGCGAAGAATTGAAACCAATTCATCAAATTGATTGGAATTGGTCAATGTGCCGAAAATGCCATACCGGACTGGCCAAACTACCGGGTTTCTGATTAAAGACCCCAGATTTTTGCAACCCCGACTGACGGAGATGTCGCATATGAGCTTTGTTATTCCGGCCGAACCTCAAGCCGCCGTTGCGGTAGAGGGAACATCCGACCTGTTCCCGGTGCACCGCATTTACTGCGTTGGCCGAAATTATGCCGAGCATGCGCGAGAAATGGGTCACGACCCGGATCGCTAACCTCCCTTCTTTTTCTGCAAGCCGGCGGATGCGAT
>JBFFGY010000206.1:0-5338 GCA_041557215.1 Alphaproteobacteria bacterium | reverse complement strand
GAAGCTGTGCTCCGCTTTCCTGGTATTTGGAGCCTGGGAGGTCGCCGGACGCATTCCGGTCAGCTTCGCCTTTCCGACATTCTTCGAATCGATGGCGGCCTTCTGGGCGCTCGCCGTGGACGGCACATTGTTCAAAGCCTATTTGGAAACACTCAAGCCACTTGTCGTCGGCGTGCTGATTTCGGGATTTCTCGGAATAGGCATCGGCCTCTGGGTCGGCTTGAATCGCGTCTTCGACTGGCTGGTTTCGCCGATTTTCGTGGTCATGCAGACGGCGCCGCTGGCGGCGCTGATTCCCTTGCTGGTCATGGCCTATGGCATCGGGCTGACATCGAAGGTGTTCGTCGTCTGCATCATGGCCATGCCGGTCATCGTGCTGAACACCGCCGGCGCGGTGCGAAACACGCCGGCCTCCCTCATCGAAATGGGGCAGGCCTTCCTCGGCGCCCGCCGCGACATCATTCTCAAGATCATTTTGCCGTCGGCATCCCCGGTGATATTCGCGGGGCTTCGGCTTGGCGTTTCGGCAGGTTTCATCGGCGCGGTGCTCGCCGAGCTGAAGATCACGCCGACCGGTGTCGGCGACATCATCAGCTACAGCCGTTCAATCGCCGATTACCCGAGCATGTATGCGGCCATCGCATCGATCATCGTTCTCGCTGTCCTGTTCCTGAACCTGCTCGAACGGCTTGAGGTTTTCCTGTTCAAGGGCACCCGCAAGACGCTGGTTTCGGATTGACCTGCCACGTCGCCCAAAAGAGTCATGAATATGAATGCAATCACCACCGATAACGCCGTCGCGGTCCGCAACGTCTACAAGAATTACGGGGACGT
This sequence comes from Alphaproteobacteria bacterium, assembly GCA_041557215.1. GTDB lineage: Bacteria > Pseudomonadota > Alphaproteobacteria > UBA8366 > JADFVY01 > JADFVY01. The sequence continues at coordinate 4,504 of JBFFGY010000206.1, read as the reverse complement.
CGAGGCATTGCAGGATCTTTCCCTTGATTTTCCCAAGGGGCAGTTGACGTCTCTTCTGGGGCCTTCGGGCTGCGGCAAGACGACCCTGCTGAAAATCATCGCCGGGCTGATTCCGGCCAATAGCGGCGAGGTGCTGGTCAATAACCAGCCGGTTTCCGGCCCCGGCCCCGACCGCGCCTTCGTGTTCCAGGATTTCGCCCTGATGCCCTGGGCCAGCGTCCTCCGCAACGTCGCCTTCGGGCTCGAGCTGAGAGGCGTGGCCAAATCCGAACGCGAGGCGATCGCCGAGAAATATATCGGGGATGTCGGCCTGGAAGGTTTCGAGAACAGCTACCCGCACGAGCTTTCGGGCGGCATGCGCCAGCGCGTCGGGCTGGCCCGCGCGCTTAGCGTCGATGCCCAGGTGCTGCTGATGGACGAGCCATTTTCTGCAGTCGACGAGCAGACGCGGCGTAAGTTCCAGGAGGATCTGCTGAGTCTGGTGCATAACGAGAACAAGACATTCCTTTTCGTTACGCATTCTATCGAGGAAGCGGTCTACGTTTCGGACCAGATCGCGATCCTGCTGCCGCGGCCGAGCCGTGTGTCAGAGATCATCCGTCCGCAGGGATTCCGCAACAAGGACGTCGACAGTATCCGGCGCGATCCCGAATATCTCGATCTGGTCGACAGGATCTGGGTCTCGCTAAGAACCTATGTGGAATAGGCAGCCCCCATGAAAGTTTTCGGCTACCAGCTACCCAACATGTCGTCCCTGATCCTCTGGGGCCTGCTATGGGAAATCGTCGGCCAGATCGAACTGCCCTTCTGTCTGCCGCCACTGTCGGCCATCTTTACGACCCTGCTTGAAATCGGGGGAACGCCCGCCTTCCTGAAAGCGCTCCGGGAAACCGCGGAGGCATTCGCGATCGGCACAACGGCCGCCATTGTCATCGGCGTGCCCGTTGGCATCCTTATGGGCAAGAGCCGGCTGATCGACGAGCTTCTGCTGCCGTGGGTCAACATATTCCTCAGCGCGCCATTGACCGCGCTGGTGCCGGTGCTGATGGTGCTGTTCGGTTTCGGCCTCACCGCAATCGTCATCACAACGGCCCTGTTCGCGATCTGGATCATCGTGCTCAATTCGCGCGCCGGTGTCATGCATATCAACCGTTCGCTGGTCGAGATGGCGCATTCCTTCGGTGCCTCTCCCTTCGACGCCTTCACCAAGATCTATTTCTGGGCGGCGTTGCCCGAGATCCTGGGGGGCGTGCGGATCGGTTTCATCCGTGCCGTCAAGGGCGTGATCATCGGCCAGCTGCTGATCTCGATCGTCGGTTTCGGTTCGCTGTTCGAGCTTTACGCCTCGAATTTCCTGATGAAGCATTTCTGGGCGGTGCTGATCGTTCTGTTCGCACTGTCCTTCGTGATCGCCGAGTTTTTGGCCTATCTTGAGCGCCGCGTGGAATATTACGCGGCGCGGCGCTGATACCCGAGAGGAGACATTAAATCATGACCGATTACGTTATCGAACCGCCCGTCCGGACCGTTCTGCCGATCCGGGGAAGCAGTGCCGTATTCCCGGTGCGCCGGATCTACTGCATCGGGCGGAATTATGCCGCGCATACTATCGAAATGGGTGGCGACCCCAATCGCGAGGACCCGTTCTTTTTCCAGAAGAATGCCGAATGCGCCGACACCAGCGGTGAGTTCCCCTACCCGCCGGAAACCAGCGACGTGCATCACGAAGTTGAAATGGTCGTCGCGCTGAAGAGCGGCGGCGCCAATATCGCGGTCGAGGATGCGCTGAATCATGTCTACGGTTACGGGCTCGGCATCGACATGACCCGGCGTGACCTGCAGGCAATGGCCAAGGAGCAGCGCCGCCCCTGGGAACCCGGCAAGGCCTTCGAACGGTCGGCGCCGATGACCGAACTGGTGCCGGCCGCCGAGGTCGGCCATCCGGACCGTGGCCGAATCGCGCTCAGCGTCAATGGCGCGCTGCGCCAGGAAGGCGACCTCGGCCAGATGATCTGGAAGGTACCGGAAATGATCGCCTATCTGTCGCGCTTCTATGATATCGCCGGCGGCGACATCATCATGTCAGGCACGCCATCGGGCGTCGGCGCGGTTCAGGCCGGCGACGTCATGGACTGCGAACTCGAAGGCGTTGGCAAGCTCAAGGTGAAGGTGGTCTGACGTTTCCGTTCGAAGCTCATACCAGAGAGCAGACTTCTGGAATCATCTAGGGCCCCGCATGGGGCCCTCCCTTTTTCGGGAACAGTCTTGGTAGACTCATGGGTGATGCCGTGCCCTGATCGCCGCCAGGTGCGTGTCCAGCATGGCGTGGGCTACGCGGTCCACCGGTACGTCGGTGATCATGAATAGCTTGCCGTCGGCGGCCAGGGTCCAGAGGCCGTGGAGCGCAATCCATAGCAGGCGGACGGCCTGGTCGCGGGCCTGTTCCTCCCCCGGGCCGAACAGGGGGTGCATGAAGCGGGCCAGCAGGCCGAAGACCTGGGCCACCTTCTCCAGGTACCAGGCCGGCGGGGCCTTGGCCTCGGGCAGGCGCGCCTCGAACATCATGGCCCAGTCGTCGCGGTTTTCGGCGACGAAGGCGAGGTAGCGATCCAGCAGGCCGTGCAAATCGGCTTCCGCATTTCCGGTGACCGGCGCCGTGGCCATTGCGTCGTGCAGCTTGTCCAGCGTCTCGGCATTCAACCAGGCGACCAGTTCCTCCAGCCCCTCGAAAATATTGTAGATCGTGCCTACCGAATAGCCCATGCGCTTGGCCACCGCGCGGACATTGAGATTGCGCGAACCTTCCTCTGCAATAACCGCGCGGGCCGCACCAGCCGCCATTTCCCGCAATTCTTCCTTGCTGTGTTTTGCGGTGCGGGCCATGCCTTTCTCCCTATTTATGAGCAACGTTCAAAAATAACTTGAACAATGTTCAGTTTTGCGTTATTCATTACTGAACATCGTTCATATACGCCGCCAAGAGCCATTTGGCAAGGCCCTTCGCATCAGGCGGAACGGAGTGACAACGTTGAACAGCGGGAGTTGAAGTCATGCAGATAGCGATCGAAAGACTGAGACAGGTGTCCGATCTCTGCCAGGAAGGCAAACCCCTGGACGAACATCTGGCTGCCTGGTTCGGGAACTGCCTGAAGGATTTCCTGGAACGCAAGACGGAAAGCTTCGAGGAGGCCTTCGGTCTGCCGAGCTGCCGTGGGGGCGTGCCCTGGTGGAAGGAAGACCGCATGCGCCGGCGCGACCGCGCGCTGAGGATGCTGGCCGAAAGCCTGCAGGGCGACATGACGGTGAGCCAGCTTTCCCGCGAAATCCATGTGATGGCGAAACGCTATGCGGCCAGCGCCTGGCGGATCGACCGCGAACGCAGCGAAATGCCTGGAACTTACGCCGGCACCCCGAAGGAACATTTGTGGGAAGCCTTCCAGTCCGGCGCGCCGATGCCGCTGGGAGAGCGGCAGATCCGCAATATCGTCGGCTGAAATCCCGGCGACATACCGATCAAGGAGGAAGAGCGATGACCACGGCAACCATGACCAGCCCCATGCCAATGGCGTTCGACCGGACATCCACACCCCCCGTGCACCGGCGGCGCATCGCCCAAGAGTACAGCATGGGCATGCGCGACGGCACCGAACTGTTCTATCGCGCCTGGCTGCCGACCAAACCGGCAAAGCGGGCGGTGGTGCTGTTCCATCGCGGGCACGAGCATTCCGGCCGCTGGCAGGATCTGATCGACGAAATTGGCCTTGAGGATTTTGCCTTCTTCGCCTGGGATGCGCGCGGCCATGGCCGCTCACCAGGACAGCATGGCCACGCGGATGGCGTTGGCCAGTTGGTGCGCGACGCCGACGAGTTCGTCACAAATATCGCTGCCCAACATGGCATCGCCATGCGGGACATCGCCGTTCTTGGCCACAGCGTTGGCGCGGTGCTGGCCAGCGCCTGGGTCCATGATTACGCGCGGCCTATACGCGCCCTGGTGCTGGGCAGTCCGGCGTTGCGCGTTCGGCTGTACGTACCTTTCGCCATCCCCGGCTTGCGCCTGCTGCAAAAAATTCGTCCGAAGGCGGAGGTGACCAGCTATGTGAAAGGTAAGCTGCTGACCCGCGACGAGCGCCGCCGCGACACGTACGATAGCGACCCGCTGATAACGCCGGCGATTTCAGTGAAAGTCCTTCTGGGTCTTTGCGACACCGCCACCCGTTTGATCGACGACGCTTCCGCCATCACGGTCCCGACCCTGATGCTGACTTCAGGCGCGGACTGGGTGGTGAAACAGTCGGCGCAGCGACGTTTCTTCGAACAGTTTGGCGCCGACATCAAGGAGATGAGAGTATTTCCCGGTTTCCTTCACGATACCTTCGGCGAAAAGGACCGGCATCTGCCGATCGCCGAGGCTCGGCGTTTCCTCCTGGAGCGTTTCGGCGAAGAGCCTGTCGACCGGGTGGTGGTCCATAACCGCGACAAGTACCAGGCGCTTGTAGAGCCT
>JBFFGY010000205.1:0-5368 GCA_041557215.1 Alphaproteobacteria bacterium | reverse complement strand
GCGCGCCCTGATCGGCAGCAACCGCCTCCATTTCGGCAAGGTAGCGCCGGAAGGTCATGGTGGCGTTGAAATCGATTGCCGCCGGGCCGGTCGGGTCGCTGGCGGTGAAGGGGTCGGCCACCACATGCGCCGCCGCGAATACGACCCTGGCCGGATCAGCGCCGAGTTTCGCCGGCTGCAGCGGCGAGCCCTGGAGAGCGTAATCCTGCAGCGCGCCATTGATGTCTGGAAGGGCGATTCTCATCGGCGCGACCCTTCAGAACCGCGAGACCAGCATCCCGGCATCCGCCGAGATCACCTGGCCCGTCGTGTAGGGTAGCTTGCCCGAGGCAAGGCTGGCGATGATGCGGCCCATATCCTCCGGCTGGCCAACCCGGGGGAAGAGCGTCAGCCCCTCGCGGGCGCGCTGGGCGTAGCTCTCAATCACCGGGGCGGTCATGTCTGTGTCGATCAGGCCCGGCTGCACGTCGTAGACCGCGATATTTTCCGCGCCGAGGCGAACCGCGAAAGTTTTCGAAACCATGGCGGCGGCGGCCTTTGATGCGCAATATTCGCCGCGCTGCACCGCCACCGCGATGGCGTTCGCCGAGCTGACATTGACGATGCTGTGGAAAAGCTGCGGATCGCGCTCGCGCGTCAGCAGGCGGCGCGCGAAGGCCTGGCAGAGGAAGAACATCGCCTTGGCGTTCACCGCCATGCAGCGGTCGTAGCTTTCTTCCGTGACATCAAGCAGGTCACCGCGCGACAGCACCCCGACGCCGGCATTGCTCACCAGGGTGGTCAGGGGGCCGATCGCTTCCTCGATCCGCGCAAGATGATCGTCATGGTTCCCGATGTCGGCGACGTCGAAGGGCGCCGCCACGACGGGCATGTCCTCGGCGCTGACCTTGTCCAGGGCCGCCGCCAGCTCTGCGTCATTGGCCGGGCCATTGACGGCGATGGCGAAGCCTTGCCGCGCCAGTTCGATCGCCGTGGCCAGGCCGATGCCGCGGCTGGAGCCGGTCACCAATGCCGCCTGCCCGGTCATGCGCGCGCCCCATGTTTGACGAGTTCGCGGGCGATGATCATGCGCTGGATCTGGTTGGTGCCCTCATAGATCTGGCAGATCTTCGCGTCGCGATAGAGCCGTTCGACCTCGAAGCCGCGGATATAGCCGGACCCGCCGAAAACCTGCACCGCATCCGATGTCCGGGCCACGGCCATGTCACCGGCGAAACATTTGGCCATCGAACAGGCCATGGTCGCGTCCTGGTCACGGTCGATCTTCACCGCCGCGCTATGGGCCAGCAGCCTCGCCGCCTCGATATCCTTCGCCATGTCGGCCAGCAGCCACTGCACGCCCTGGAATTCTGCGATCTCCTTGCCGAACTGTTTGCGCTGTTGGGCGTAATCCACGGCGGCTTCCAGGCCGGCCTGCGCTATGCCGACCGCCAGCGAGGCAATGCCCACGCGGCCCTTGTCGAGCACGCTCATCATCATGTGGAAACCGCGCCCTTCGTCGCCGAGAAGCGCCTCGGCGGGCAGGCGCACATCGGTGAAGGTCAGGGCGCCGACCTGGCTCGCCCGCTGCCCCATCTTATGTTCTTTCGGGCCGCGCTCGACACCATCGGCATTCAAATCGACGATAAAGATCGACATGCCGCGATGGCCGGCTGCCTTGTCCGTGCGGGCCAGCACGAAACCAACATCGGCGACCGGCGCGTTGTGAATCCATATCTTGCCGCCGCTCAGAATCCAGCCATCGCCGTCGCGATCGGCGGAACTGCGGATCGCCGACACATCGGTGCCCGCTTCCGCCTCGGTAATGCAGTAAGCGACCAAAGTCTTCGCCGACATGACGTCGCCCAGCCAGCGCGCCTGCTGGGTTGCGGTGCCGTGGCGGACGAGCAGGGTGCAGATCAGCTCCACGAGTCCGCACTGGTCGGCGACGGAGGCATAGCCGCGCGACAATTCCTCCATGACCAGCGCATAGGTCAGCGTATCGAAGCCCGGCCCGCCCAGTTCCTGGGGGACGCCGATGCCGAAAAGGCCCAGTTCAGCCATCTTGCCGTATATTTCGGTGGGAAAACGCTCATCTCGGTCCAGTTCCTCAGCGACAGGCCGGATGACCTCGTCCGCAAATCTGCGGGCGGTTTCCCGAACCTGTTCATGGGCCTCGGTGAGGAACATATGCGCTACCTTAGTAACTGAACGGTTACGTTATGAAAGCTGTCTGCTCCGGTCAAGTGCGATTCTCGATCGCGACCCCGTTGACGTCGCTTGCCGGCCTGCGGCACGATCCCGTATCCAACCATTCAATAAATTACCGGAGGCATGATGGGGCGGACTGAAATCGGGATAGCAAGCCAAGGCGGCCCGGGAAGGTTGCAGGTCCATGGCAAAATGCTGGTGTCATCATGACCGGTGATAACGGATCCGGGCGGCGTTTGGCCGCAGGCCATCACGGATTTGCGGATATCCGGCCCGGCGACTGGCTGGAAACCGGGGAGGCGGAGATTACCGCGGCGTTGATCGACGGGTTTGCCGATCTCTGTGGCGACCGCTTCGAAATTCATATGAGCGACGAGGCGGCGGCAAGGCACGGATTCCCAGGGCGGGTTGCGCATGGTTTGCTGGTCCTGTCCGTTGTGGACGGGTTGAAGAACGCCGCTGACGCCCAGTTCAAGGCGGTCGCCTCGCTGAACTGGAACTGGAGTTTCCGCCGGCCCGTGATCGCGGGGGATACGATCCGCGTGAAAATCACCGTGCTGGAAAAGCGGCAGACGAAAAATCCGGACAGGGGCATCCTGCGGCTAGAATTTGATGTCACCAATCAGAAAGGTGAACTGGTCCAGGACGGCGAGAATCTTTTGATGGTCTATGCCTGAGCGCCGGGGAGACGTCAGCCCTTGAAGTCCGGCTTGCGCTTTTCGCGGAATGCCGCCAGACCTTCGGCCAGTTCGTCGCCGCCGGCGGCGATGCGGCCGGCCAGCGCCTCGAGCACGCGCTCGCGTTCCTCGCCCTCGGCCGCATTAACCAGCATCTTGTTCAGTTCCGTTGCCTCCGGTCCGCGGGCCAGAACCTGCTCCGCGAGGACAATAGCCTCTTCCACGCCCTTGCCCGTCGGTGCCACGCGATCGACCAGCCCCAGCCTTTCTGCTTCCTCCGCGTCGAAGACCTCCCCGAAGAAGGCCATGCGCCTGACCAGTTGGGCGCCGAAGCGGCGCACCGCGCGCTGCGTCCCGGACCAGCCGGGAATGATGCCGAGGCCGGTTTCCGGCTGGCCGATTTTCACATGGGCTTCGGCGATGCGGTAATCGGCGCAGGCAGCCAGTTCCAGGCCGCCGCCCAGGGCATGGCCGTTGAGCACCGCGATTACCGGCTGGCGCAGCCGGGCCAGGGCATCGAAGGCCGCATGGCCGTCGCGCACCCAGTGCCGCCCGAAGGCCGCCGGCGTCTCGCCGCTCCAGGCCGCGATGTCGCCGCCGGCACAGAAGGCCTTTCCCTCGCCGGTCAGGATCACGACACGGATATCCGGATGATGCTCGATCTCGTGGCAGAGCGAGAGCAGGTCGCCGACCATCTCCGCATCGAGCGCGTTCAGCTTTTCCGGACGGGAGATCGCCAGATGCCCGATCTGTCCTTCGACGGTCAGGCGTATCCGGTTCTTCGCAGTCTTGTCGGTCATCGCGGGTTATCCGAGCGTAAGGCCGATCCTGTCCGGCCGGAAGAGGGCGGCATCCATCTCGCGCAGGTCCGGCGCAACCGAAATCGGGGCCTGTGCCTGGTCCAGGATATCGCGGCGGACATCGATGCCCGGTGCAATTTCGGTCAGGACGAGCCCGTCTTCGGCCAGCCGCATCACGCAGCGTTCGGTTACATAGGTCACGTCCTGGCCCTGCGCCCGGCCGCGGCGGCCGGAGAAGGAAACCTGGTCCACTTTGTCGACGATCTTGGCGACCTTGCCTTCCTTGTCGATCATCAGCTTGCCGTCGGCGATGGAAAGTTTGGCGCCGGCGTTGAAATAGCCGGAAAAAACGATCTTGCGCGCCCGCGCGGTGATGTCGACGAAGCCGCCGGCGCCTGCGGTGCGGTGTGGCACGGCGGCCAGGCGCGAGACGTTCACGGATCCTTCCCGGTCGATTTCCAGGAAGGACAGCAGCGAGGCGTCGAAGCCCGCCGCCTGGAAGTAACAGAATTGATGCGGCGAGGCGACGAAGGCCTCGGCGTTCGACGCGCAGCCGAACTTGAAGTCCAGCAATGGCACGCCGCCCACCGCGCCCTGCTCGATAACCCAGGTAACGGCGCCATGCAGCCCCTCCTCGATCAGGATGCGCGGCACGTTCGCGGAAATGCCGAAACCGACATTGACCGCCCAGCCCTGCTTCAGTTCCTGCGCCACCCGCCGGGCGATGATCTTGCCGACGTTGAATTCCGGGATGTGGAACGTGTGCAGGGGCCGTGACAGTTCCCCGGAAATCGCCGGGTCGTATTCCGTCGCGGTGGTCTGAAGCTGGTCCGGGGCCTCGACGATCGCATCCACCAGGATGCCGGGAACATGGACATCGTGCGGGCGCAGCGATCCCGCGCGGGCCACGCGCTTGACCTGCGCGATTACCTTGCCGCCATTGTTGTGCGCCGCCAGGGCCAGTTCCATGGCGCCCAGATAGGCGCCCTCATGTTCGAAGGTCATGTTACCGTTTTCGTCGGCGGTGGTGCCGCGGATGATCGCGAAGTCGGGGGCGATGGCCGGGAAATAGAGCCATTCCTCGCCATCGAACTCGACCTTCCGGACGATCGGTGTCTCGCGCGCCGCGTCATTCATGGCGCAGCCTTCCTGGTCGGGATCGACGAAGGTGTCCATGCCGACCTTGGTCAGCACGCCGGGGCGTTTGCCCGCGGCCTCGCGCAGCATGTCGAAGACGATCCCGCTCGGGACGTTGTAGGCCGCAACTTCGTTCCTGCCGATCATCTGCCAGATCAGCGGCGCTTCCGCGTTGGTCGGGCCGGAGGGATAGGACCCCCCGATGATCCGGTGCAACAGGCCCGGGCGGGAAATGTAATCCACCCCCCTGGTGCCGAACATATCGCCAGAGGCGATGGGATGGATCGTCATCAGGTCGCGCGGTGAACCCTCGGCTTCGAACCTGTCGCCGATAGCCTTCAGCATCGCATCGGGGCAGTTCAGCCCGCTGGAGGAATTGATGGTCACCGTTGCGCCGTCGGTGATCAGGCGGGCGGCTTCCTCGGCGGTCATGACCTTTGACATTGGCACCTCATCGATGGGAAGTGACTGTAAGTAACCATTCGGTTAATAAAATATGCATCTTTATCCGCTTCCGATCAAGGTTCTCGTCGCCAGTCGGCGAGTGGACAGCGGCCCGGGGTT
>JBFFGY010000204.1:0-5408 GCA_041557215.1 Alphaproteobacteria bacterium | reverse complement strand
CTCGGCCGCGGTTGCCGCCTTCTTCGGGTTGCAGGCTTATGGGCGGGTGCCGGCGATGATGAATTTTTCCGCCGGGGCTGGGCCGATCCTGGCCGCCTGCCGTGCCGCCCAGGTCACCCGCGTGGTAACTTCCCGCCGCTTCGTCGAATTGGGCGGGCTGGAAGAGCTGGTTGCCGCGCTCGCGCTCGAAGTGGAGATCCTGTATCTGGAGGATATTGCCGCCAGGATCGGTATCGTCTCAAAACTTGGTGGCATGCTGTCTCGACCCTTCGCCGGCATGATCCACCGCCGCGCCATGGGCGGACGCGGGCCGGACTCGCCGGCCGTGGCGCTGTTCACCTCCGGCTCGGAAGGCAGCCCGAAGGGCGTGGTGCTGAGCCATGCCAATCTGGACGCCAACCGCCAGCAGCTTTCCGCCTGCATCGACTTCAACCCCACCGATACGGTGTTCAACGCCCTGCCGATCTTCCATTCCTTCGGGCTGACCGGCGGGACGCTCCTGCCGATCCTGTCCGGCGTACGTACCTTCATGTACCCCTCGCCACTGCATTACCGGATCGTGCCGGAACTGGTCTACGACACCAACGCCACCATCATGTTCGGCACGGATACCTTCCTCACCGGCTATGCGCGTTCGGCGCACCCGTACGATTTCTATAGCGTACGTTATGTCTTCGCCGGCGCCGAAAAGGTGAAGGAGGAAACACGCCGCGTCTGGGCCGAACGCTTCGGCGTACGCATCTTCGAAGGCTACGGCGCCACCGAGACCGCACCCGCGCTCTCCACCAACACGCCGATGCATTACCGCGCCGGTACGGTGGGCCGCCTGCTGCCGGGTATCGAACATCGCCTCGTTTCCGTGCCCGGCATCGACGAGGGCGCCCGGCTGGAGGTCAAGGGCCCGAACGTGATGCTGGGTTATTTCAAGCCCGACAATCCGGGCGTCCTGCAGCCGCCGGAAGATGGCTGGTACGATACCGGTGACATCGTATCGATCGACGATGACGGCTTCATCACCATCCAGGGCCGCGCCAAGCGTTTTGCCAAGATCGCCGGCGAGATGGTCTCGCTGACCGCCGTCGAAGCCTATGCCGCTGCCGCCTGGCCGGAAAACGCCCATGCCGCGGTTGCGGTCCCCGACGACCGCAAGGGCGAACAGGTGATCCTGGTTACCGACCGCCAGGACGCCAGCCGCGAGGCGATCCTGGCGCAGATCCAAGTCAGCGGGGGCCCCGAATTGGCCTGTCCCAGGGATATAGTGGTTGTCGAAGAGGTTCCGCTACTGGGCAGCGGCAAGACCGACTATCCCGCGGTCCAAAGGCTGGTGAGTTAGGGTCGCTGGTCCCTCACCCTTCCGTTTCCGCGTAGGGCAGGCGGACGATAAAGCGGGCGCCGGCGGGTTTGCCGCCGGGGCCGCGGATGTTCTCGGCCCAGATGGTGCCGTTATGCGCTTCGACAATCTGTTTCGAGATCGACAGGCCCAGACCGGAATGGGTGCCGAATTTTTCGCCGGACGGGCGCTCGCTGTAAAAGCGGTCGAAAATAGCCTCCAGTTTTCCTTCCGGCAGGCCAGGCCCCTCATCCTCGACCAGGGTCTCTACATGATCGCCGTCAAGTCTGGCGGCCAGCCGGATCTTGCCGCCCGGTGGGCTGAAGCTTGCCGCGTTGCCGATCAAATTGTGGAATACCTGGACCAAGCGGTCCTCCATGCCGCTTACCGTGAGTCCTCTCCGCAGTTGCAGGTCCAGGACGACTTCGGGCTCGTTATCGCCTTCAACCGTGGTCCGGTGCATGTCGGCCAGTGTCGTCAGCATGCTGGCGATGTCGACCGTCGAGGACTGTGCACGGCTTAGCTCCGAATCCAGGCGCGAGGCGTCCGCGATGTCGGTGATCAGCCGGTCGAGGCGCCGCACATCGTCCTGCACGATCGCCAGTAACTGGCGCTGTTTGTTGGGATCCTTCACGCGTGCCGCGGTCTCCACGGCGCTTCTCAGCGAGGTCAGTGGATTTTTCAGTTCGTGACTGACATCGGCGGCGAAGCGTTCGATCGCGTCCAGTTGCGCCTGCAGTTCCTGCGTCATGGCGCGGAAGCTGCCCGACAGGTCGCCAATCTCGTCCTGCCTCCCGGTCAGGTCCGGAATCGTATGGTTCTGCCGGCCGATGTCCCGGCGAACCTTTTCCGCCGCTTCGGCCAGCCGGCGCACCGGCCGCGCGATCGTTCCCGCCAGATAAATCGACAACAGGCTGGTGACCGCCAGCGCCACCGCAAAAAGCTGGAGCACGAAAAACCGCATCTCGCGAATCTGGCGGTCAATATCGTCGCCATTCTTCGACAGCATCAGCGCGCCAAGGACCTGCCGGTAACGCTGAACAGGCACCGCGGCGGACAACACGTAATCGCCCGCCTCCGTCTGCCTCAGTTCGGCGCCGGGTTCTCCCGCCAGGGCGAACATCACTTCGTCATAATCGGCGGCATTCTGCATCGGCGCTTCCAGATAGGGTTCCAGATCGTGCCGGCGCGGCAGCCAGTCCAGTACGTCAATCAGCGGGTCGAGCAGGGGCCGGCGTTCGCTGGGTGGCGGCAGAACCTGGATGTGGATGACGCCGCCGCCGGTCACCAGCAGCCGGCTGTCTGCCGCCAGCTCGCCATCCGGCATGAACAGGCGGGCACGCACCTTGTTGGATTCACTGAGGCGCCGGACGATCTGCTGCGCCGGCGGAGTATCCAGCATCTGGTCGCCGCTCAAGGTTGTTGCGATCGCGCCCTCGCCGATGGCGCCGGCAAAAACTTCCCCTTGGGTTCTAAGCGCTTCCAGTTCGGTTTCGATCAGACTGTCCCGGTATTCGCCGAGCGACAGGAAGCCGACGATAGGGATAAGGACCGCAATGAAATTTACGGCCAGAACCTTTCGTGTCAGCGGCGATAACAGCCGCGTGCTCGAGTTAGGGGCTTGCCGCCGGGCTCGGGGTCGGCGGAAAACCACTGGGCGTTTTCTGTCCGGCAGGTCAACTAACGAGGAAGCATCCTTGTCGGCCCGCAACATGGGCCCGGTAGCGGGTAGTTCGCTTCCGATGTCCGTGGACGAAACCTCGGTGTCGCGGGCAGCCGTCAGCTTGTCGGGCGCGACTTCTTCCTTCGCGTCCTCGCCTTTATCGCCGGCAGTGTTCCACTCCGGTTCTGCCCTCATGCTTCTCGGTATCGGTATCCCACGCCGTAAAGTGTCTCGATCTGCGCAAAGTCATCATCGGCTACCTTGAACTTTTTGCGCAATCGCTTGATATGGCTGTCGATCGTGCGGTCATCCACATAGATGCTTTCGCCATAGGCCGCATCCATCAACTGGTCGCGGTTCTTTACATGGCCCGGCCGTTGCGCCAATGCCTTCAGCAACAGGAACTCGGTTACCGTGAGCGATACGGGCTGGTCTTTCCAGGTGCAGACATGGCGATCGGAATCCAACACCAGGTCGCCGCGCACCATCAGCCCCTCGCCCTTGGTCTCCCCATCGTCGGTGCCGACTTCGGTTCGCCGCAACAGAGCGCGGATCCGTTCGATCAGAAGCCGCTGGGAGAAGGGCTTGGTGATGTAGTCGTCGGCGCCCATGCGAAGGCCTACGACTTCATCGATCTCGTCATCCTTCGAGGTCAGGAATATCACCGGCGTGCTCATGGTCTTGCGCATGCGCTGCAGCAGTTCCATACCGTCCATGCGCGGCATCTTGATATCCAGGATGGCAAGGTCGACCGGCCGCTGCGACAGGCCGCGCAACGCTTCCTCGCCGTCGGTATAGGACCTAACCTGGTATCCCTCGGCTTCAAGGGCCATGGAAACGGAGGTCAGAATGTTGCGGTCGTCATCGACCAGGGCGATCGTTTGGTGCATGTGGCCTACTCCCCACGCCTATAATGTACATTATACCGTTAATATTAGGTAACGCGCCATCCTCGCACCGCCCTGTGACGGAAATGGGGCTTTACCATGTTCATTCTCGCCCAACTTTTTGACCATGCGGCGATATGTCATGCCGCGATAAGGGCCTGAATACCATACATTTCTGTCATGTGCCCTACTATTTCAACCCGCCCCTATCCGCTTTTGGCCGGAAAGCACGCCGATTGGAGCCGCGTTGCATGATGCGCCGCAAAATCACCTCCATGCCAACGGGGTTGGTGATTATGGCACTGGCCCTGATCGCGCTTGTGGCCCTGGTGGCATTATTTCTGTTCAGCGAACCTTCGAACGACGTTGATATGCGGAACAGCTCCGATATTTCCCGCGGCGTTGCGGCGAGCGCCATGCATTGGTCCTCGCGCGACGATTCCGCGCGCGCATTTGATTGACCCGTCCAACATACCTCGGTTACTGTTGCTCCCGATGGTTCTCCCGGCAGGGAGACTAAGAGGGAACGCCGGTGCGCCCGTCGATCAGGGCAATTCCGCGGCTGCCCCCGCAACTGTGAGCGGCGAGTTTCCGTTCCGCATGGGCTCTGCACGGGCCCGGCCACTGGGAAACCGGGAAGGCAGGAACGGCGGCGGTGACCCGCAAGCCAGGAGACCTGCCATCCCCCGGGCCATGCGCCGTCCGGTGGAGACTTGATGGGACTTGGGCGCGGTCCCGCACGACACACGGAGGGTGATATGTCGCGCATTACATCGGCTCTGGGAATCGGCACGACGCTTGCCATGGAAAAAGCAGTGGCGGGTATCGTTGCCGCGCTGTTGGGAATTTTTGTTCTGCATGGCGTAGGGTTCGCCCATATTGCACATGCTACGGCGCATGACACGCGCCATTCGATCGGTTTTCCCTGCCACTAGGTACATCAGATGATTACGCGGACGCTGATGACCGGCTTGCTGGCCGGACTGGCGGCCGGGATCGTGTTGTCATTGCTTTATGCGGGCAAGATCCAGCCGCTAATCCTGGCTGCCGAAGCCTTTGAACAGGGCGTGGACCATGCTGAAGCCGCGCCATTCATGCGTTATGTCGACACGTTCCTCTTCAATATCCTGACCGGAGTCGGGTTCGGTTCGTTGCTGGCGGCGGCTCTCGTTCTGCGCGGCGGGCCTGCGGGCGTGGGACGTGGCGTCCTGTGGGGCGTGGCAGGATTCGCAATTTTCGTTCTGGCCCCTGCCGCGGGTCTGCCCCCCGAACTGCCAAGCGCGATAAAGGCCCCGCTTGAAGATCGCCAATTATGGTGGCTCTTTACCACGGTGGCGACCGCAAGCGGCATTGGCCTGCTGGTTTTTAAAGCAAGCCATGCATGGCGCGGGACCGGAATCTTGCTGATCCTGTTGCCCCATATCGTCGGCGCGCCGGTGACGGATGTTTATGGTGGTACGCTGCCTGCCGAACTGGCGGCCGGATATGTAGGGGTGACGGTTGCCGCCATGGCCCTCTTCTGGGTCGT
>JBFFGY010000203.1:0-5417 GCA_041557215.1 Alphaproteobacteria bacterium | reverse complement strand
CCCTGGCGCTGGGGCGC
Source organism: Alphaproteobacteria bacterium (assembly GCA_041557215.1). GTDB lineage: Bacteria > Pseudomonadota > Alphaproteobacteria > UBA8366 > JADFVY01 > JADFVY01. Next base: position 5,400 of record JBFFGY010000203.1, on the reverse strand, counting down.
GAACATATCATCCCCGCCATGTTCCGCGCCTTCCTGGGCGATATGGGCCTGGACGAAAAGGAGTCGCCCGCCTTCCACTATTATCTCCGCCGCCACATCCATCTGGACGAGGATTTCCACGCGCCCATGTCGATCCGCATGGTCGAATTCCTGGTCGGCGGCGACGCGGCGAAACAGGCCGAGGCCGTGGACGCCGCCATCGCCGCGATCGAGGCCCGCCTGACCTTCTGGGACGGCGTCCTGCGGGAACTGCCCTCGCAAAGATAAACCCGCCGCGTTATTGCCCGTTATCCTGTCTCGCAGCCGCGCAGCCGAACCTGCCGCCCCGGCCTTATCCGGCAGAAGAAACCCGATTGCCACCGATCTACATTTATGATATTTCTTGACAATCTCCGGTTGCGTTAGACCTCCGCCCAATTCGAAAGTTTCGTGCTTTCGAAGCAGCGCACGGCTGCAGCCGAACGGGCGTGGCGTCAGGCGGTTAACCCACCCTGTTCCCTCCGACTAACGAACCGAAGAGGAGAACTATCATGAAAACCCTGAAGAGCCTGCTTGCCTTCGCGGCGGTCCTCATGATCGCCGGGAATACTGCGTCCGCCGACGAATTCGGCACGCGCGACCAGGCGAAGGCCATGCTGGACCGGGCCGTCGCCGTGCTGAAGGCCGACAAGGGCCGGGCCCTCGACCTGTTCACCAGCGGCGAAGGCGGATTCATAAACAAGGACCTGTATGTCTTTGGATGGGGCCGGACGGGATTCTGACCGGGCACCCCTACTACATGGGAGGCAATCTCGGGCAGTGGAAGGACGTGACGGGCAAACCTGTCGGCGAAGAGATCGTCGCCACCGCCAAGGAGGGCCGGATCGACGAGATCGCCTACAAGGTAGCCCGGCCCAAGGGCGGAAAGGCTGGTGTCAGCCCCGAGGAAGGCGACCAGCTGGACAAGGTTTCGTTCATCACCAGGGTCGACGATCAGGTCTGCGGCGTCGGCTACTACAAATAAAACGCCCGCCGCGGGAGACCCCGGGCGGGTTTCGCTCGCTATTCATGCGAGTCTGAAGATTCTCGCCCATTGGCTGTCCCCGGTCAAGGGCTTTCGTACCCTGTCTGTTCTTTTTCTGGCGAGGCCCCGCAAAGACGCTTTGCCAAGCCCCGGCTTTGCCCTAGAGTCTCTCCATCGGCACCTGGCCTTGGGGAGCATGCGATGTCGGACCACCCTGAACTGATTTACGCCGGCCTGCTGGACGGAAAGGGCGGCGGGGCGCCGCTGGACTGGGCCGGGGTCGATGGCTGGACACCCGCGGACGGCCCGATCTGGGTCCACCTGGACGCGACCCATCCCGGCACCGAAGCCTGGCTTCGCGCGGAAAGCGGCCTCGATACCTATGTGATCGACGGGCTGCTGGCCAGCGAGACACGGCCGCGCTGCGATTCCTACGAGGACGGCATCCTGCTGGTGCTGCGCGGCGTCAACCTCAATCCGGGGGCCGAGCCCGAAGACATGGTCTCGATCCGCATCTGGATCGACGAGAGCCGGGTCATCTCAACGCGCTTCCGCAAGCTGATGGCGGTCCAGGACATCCGCGACCAGCTCGCCGCCGGCAAGGGGCCGGTCTCCACGGGCCATCTCGTCGCCCGCCTGGCGGCGCGCCTGACCGAACGCATGGGGCCGGTCATCGGAGACCTCAGCGACAGCGTGACCGCGCTGGAGGACCAGCTGATCGGAACCGACGGCGGACCACAGCCCGACCTGCGCGGCGTCCGCTACCGGCTGATCGACCTGCGCCGGACGGCAATCTCGCTGCGCCGCTACATCGCGCCCCAGCGCGATGCGCTGGCCCGCCTGCTCCAGCTCGAGGAAGACTGGCTCGACGAGCGCATGCAGGGCCGCCTGCGCGAAACGGTGGACCGCGTGACCCGGATCACCGAAGAGCTGGACGAGGTGCGCGAACGCTCGGCCGTGCTGCAGGACGAGCTGGTCAACCGCATCTCGCAGCGCATGGAGCGCACGATGTATGCGCTAACCCTGGTGGCCACGATCATGCTGCCGCTGGGCTTCCTGACCGGCCTCCTGGGCATCAATGTCGGCGGCATGCCCGGCGCGGAGACGCCCTGGGCCTTCTGGGCCGTCTGCGCCATGCTGGCCGCCGTAACGACCTTTGAGATCTGGCTCTTCAAGCGCCTTAAATGGCTCTAGGGCCTGCGCCTACTTGTCGTAGGCGCAGGTCACCAGGGGCGAGAAGGGCCTCAGCTGGTCTTCCGGATTTTCCATCTTGCGGAAATAGACATGTTGGTCGTGATGCGGCTCGAAACCGTGCGCCTCATCTACCGGCGTTCCGGAATTATCGGCCATCGTGTCCCATATCCGCCCCGCAAAGCTGGGCGGCGCATGGTTGCCCGCCATGTGCCAGGCATTCATGAAAACCAGGTTCTCCACGCCGACCAGCACCAGCGACCCGTCCGCCTGCGGCTCGTAGAGCAGGATCGCCGGATTCATGAAATCGGTGTGGGTGCTATCGCCGTCGACCCGCGAACCGCCGGCCTTCATCTTCAGCATGACCGGGTTCACGTAATGGATGCCCATGCCGCCCCATTCCGGCGGCAGGCCCTCGCTGGCAGCGGAAATGCAATGCCCCGGCGGGGCCGGCACATAGCCCTCGGTCTTGGCGACTTCCACATTCTCGAACCGCATCGTCGCGGCGCGCACCTTCTCGATCTCGGCCGCAACGTCGTTTTGCGTCTCGGCCGCAGACAAGTCCGCCGACGCCAATCCGATCGCCGCCAAGGCAATAACTGCGGCAAATATCTGTCCGTGAGTCATCTCGTCCTCCCTCTCTCACCCTGCCGCCCAGGTGGCGGCCGTTTTTTGCCGTCCGGCGCCACCCGGCGGCTGTACGCATGCTAATAACACATTCGGGTTACTTTTACAGCTCCCGTTCCGACCTCCGCGATCCTCGAACCGGTCATCGCCGCTGCCGTCGCCAGCGCTCGACGATGGCCGCCACCGCGTTATCCTTGCCCTCGCCGGTTTTCCAGGACTTCGCGAACTCGGCGGTACCGCTCGACGGCCTTTGTTCCGCCGGCAGGAAGTCCAGATAGACGCGGGCCGGCACCGACAGCGCCTCGCCGACGACCACCGCCTCGCCGGTGCGCAGCGACGGTAGGACATCGGTCAACCCCAGCCCGGATTCCGACAGCGTCCCCTTCACATATTCCTGGTCGCGCATATTGTTCATGCGCATGGCGAAGATCGTGTTGCATTGCGACAGGATGCCCAGGTCCAGCTCCGACGGCCGCTGGCTGACCAGCCCCAGCGAGATTCCGTATTTGCGTCCCTCGTTGCCGATGCGCGACAGGGCCCGGCGGGTCAGCGCGAAACCGCTCTCGTCGGTGCGCGCCGCGTAACGATGCGCCTCCTCGCAGACCAGCAGCACCGGCGTATTGCCGTCGCCCCAATAGGCGAAATCGAAGGCCAGCCGGCAAAGCAGCGATATCACCACCTTCATGATGTCGGTCGGCACGGAGGACAGATCCAAGATGGTCAGCGGCTTGCCATGCGACGGCACCCGGAACAGCTGCCCCAGGATCTCGCCCATATCGTCGTCCATGGCGAAACGCTCGTCGAACATGAAGCCGAATCGCCGGTCCACCAGCATCGCGTCGATCCGGTTGCGCAGCCGCAGATAGGGCGCCGCCCCGGTCGGCCGGTCTAGCTTGCCCATCGCCTCGTTCAGCCAGCGCAGAACGTCGCGGATCCGGTAGGGCACCGGCGAATCGCTGTCGAACCGCGCCGACCATTCGCTGTCCGCATGCATGTTCTGCTTAGCGGCCACGATGGCTTCGCGAAGGATCGCCTTGTCGGTTTCCTCCTCCTCGGTCTTTTCGACCACGATCTCCTGCATTTCCTCGAAATTTAGCAGCCAGTAGGGCAGCTTGAATTCGCCCGCCCCGCGCAGTTCGGCGCGGTCGCGGAAGGCGCTGCCATATTCGCCATGCAGGTCGAGCAGCAGGATATGCCCTTCCTGATGCTCCGTCACGATCGCCCGCAAGATCGTTGAAATGGCGCAGGACTTGCCCGACCCGGTGGTGCCCAGCACCGCGAAATGCTTGCCCAGCAGATCGTCGACCGAGACAAAGGCCGGCAGCGACTGGTCCTGGTAGATGCTGCCGATCCGCACCGCGGATACGCTCGGCTGTTCGTAGATCCGGCTCAGATCCTCCTTGCTGGCCATATAGACCGCATCGCCCAGCGTCGGATAGAAAGACACCCCGCGGCGGAACTCCATCGGCGCGTCGGCCTGGTCGCGCAGCCCCTCGCCGACAAGCTCCAGCTCCATGATCCTGATTTCGTCGTCGGACCCGGCGGGGTCGGGATCGGGCACGCGCAGCCCCTTGACCATGGCGAAGACCATGTGGCGGACCGTTCCCATCTTGACCATGGAGCCGATCTGCAGCGGATGCTGCCCTGCTGCCGCGGGCGCAACATCCAGCCGCGCCGCCGCCTGCGCCCCGTCAACCGATACCACCCTGCCAATGACCTGTGTCCCGAAGGGTGAACCGCCCTGCCCGGCGGGATCCCTAGAATAGCTCATTCTTCGACCTCCCCTTTGCGGACCCTCCAACGGCCCGCACCAAGTCTGGTTTCCAGCCCCTTCTGTCGACCGTCGGGCAGCCTCACGGCCATACCCGATCATTCGCGTAATGGTATGCCTGCCCGGCATCAATGTCCACCGGCCGCTATCCGCCCAGCGCCGTATGGATCGCCGACCCGGCATAGAGCGCCACCCCGTACAGGCAATGCGCGGCCAGCGCCGTATAGCGCGGGATGTTGGGGTTCGGCGCCTTCGAGCCCATGAAACCGAGTCCCAGGCAGGGCTGGAACATGAACCAGGGAATCGAGACCGAGGCCAGGCCGAACAGGAAACCGTTCAACAGGGTCGGCCCGTCGAACAGCGCCACCATCATGCCGACATAGACGATGCCGTAGCCGATGCCGATCAGGTAATGCATGAACCAGCCCAGCGCCGCCTCGTTGGCCACCGGCGCCGCGTCGCCGATCGATTCATGCACGAAGCGGCCTTTCGGAATATGCCCGAACCATCGGCCCACGATGCCCCAGTTGGTCGCTGGAATGCCCGTCGCCGCATGCAGCAGCCGCTGCCAGATATCGAAGATCACCGTCGCGAAGATGCCGGAGACGATCATGTTGACTGCAAGATTGCTCATTGTCGGATTTGCCCCTTCCCGCCGAGCGGCCGACCCGCCCGCATCGCGGACAGTCTATCCGCCCGCGGCCTCAGGGGAAAGCGCAACGCACCGCGGTGACAGTAACGAATCCCTGCCGCTCGTCGGGGACGATATTGAACTGGTATTCGCTGTTTCCGCGCACCACGGAATGAT
>JBFFGY010000202.1:0-5418 GCA_041557215.1 Alphaproteobacteria bacterium | reverse complement strand
CATCCACCTTTCGTGAAACCTTCCGGCGGATCCACCGAGAAAGCGGGGGCGGGCCGGTGGATATCGCGGCGCTCCATCCGGACAGCCGGGCAATGCGCGACATACGGGGCGGGCGGATCTCGATCATCTTCCAGGAGCCGATGACTTCCCTGTCGCCGCTGCATACGGTGGGCAATCAGATCATCGAGGCACTGCAGCTGCATCGCCCGCGGGGTCCGGCGGAAGCCCGCGAACTGGCAAAGGAAATACTGGGCCTGGTCGGCTTCCCCGATCCCGAACGGGCGCTGCGAACTTATCCCTTTGAGCTTTCCGGCGGGTTGCGCCAGCGGGCCATGATCGCGATGGCCCTGGTGTGCCATCCCGCCTTGCTGATCGCGGATGAGCCGACCACCGCGCTGGATGTGACGATCCAGGCGCAAATACTGAAACAGATCATTGATTTGCAGGAAGAATTGGGAATGGCTGTCCTGATCATCACGCATGATCTGGGCGTGGTCGCCAATGTCGCCAAGGAAGTGGTGGTCATGTATCACGGCGAGGTCATGGAGGCCGGTACCGTCGAGGACATCTTCCACAATCCGCAGCACCCCTATCTGGAGGCCTTGCTGCGCGCGGTGCCGCGCTTCGGCATGGAGCCCGACGAACGGCTGGTGCCGATCCGCGAAATCGCGCCCCCCACCGATACGGTTCTCGGGGCGGGACGGAAAACCGAAAAGGACGGAACACCGGTCCTGTGCGTAGAGGGGTTGAGCAAGACTTTTTCCATCCGCAGGGAATCATGGTTCGGCAGCGCCGAGGCCGGGCGCATCGTCGCCGTGAACGATGTCAGCTTCGACATAAAACGGGGCGAGTGCCTTGGGCTGGTCGGCGAAAGCGGCTGCGGCAAGACCACCGTCAGCAAGATGATCATGCGCGCGCGTAGCCCGGATAGCGGCCGGATTGTCTGGAAAGGCGAGGAAGAGCCCGTCGATATGCTGGCGCTGGGCGAGCCGGGCCTGACCGCGTTCCGGCGAAAGATCCAGTTCATTTTCCAGGATCCGTTCGGGTCTCTTAATCCGCGCATGCGGGTTGAGGATCTGATCGCGGAACCGCTGGTGATTCACGGTATCGGAAGTGCGTCGGAGCGCCGCGAACTTGTGGCGGAATTGCTGCGGCTGGTCGGTCTGGACCGGCGGCATTCGAAACGCTATCCGCACAGCTTTTCCGGCGGCCAACGGCAAAGGATCGGTATCGCCCGGGCGCTGGCGCTGCAGCCCGAGCTGATCATCTGCGACGAGCCGGTTTCGGCGCTGGACGTTTCGATCCAGGCCCAGATCCTGAACCTGCTGAAGGATTTGCAGCAGACGCTGGGGCTGACCTACCTGTTCATTTCCCATAACCTTGCCGTGGTCGACTATATCGCGGACCGGATCGCGGTGATGTGCCGCGGACGGCTTGTGGAGCTTGCCCCCCGCGAGCTGCTGTTTCGCGAGCCCGTCCATCCCTATACCAAGCGCCTGCTGGCCGCGGTGCCGGAGCCGAGCCTTGAGCACCGGCTGGATTTCGCACAGCTGATGGAAGAGCGCGCCTCCGAACCGGCCGCCTGGCCCCACCCCTTTACCGACGACGGCACCGCCCATCCGGTGCTGCGCGACCTTGGCAACGGCCATTTCGTCCGGGCGGCCGCGGATGCCCCGCTGGACGACAGGATCATGGAGACTGCGTGATGCGACGCCTGCTGATTTTAACGGTCATTGTATTCTGCCTGCCGATTGCCACAGCGGCGGCCGAATACGGCGAATCCCCATCGCTCACGGCACTGGTCACGGAAGGCAAGCTGCCGCCGGTCGCCGAAAGGCTGCCGGAAAAGCCCTTTGTGGTCGCGATGGATGGCGGCCGGACGGTCGGGAAATACGGCGGGGAGCTTAATATGCTGATGGCCCGCACCAAGGACGTCCGCCAGATGGTCGTCTATGGCTATGCCCGGCTGGTGAAATACGACAGGAACTTCGAGCTGGTTCCGGACATTCTGGAAGCCGTGGAGGTGCAGGACGGCCGTATCTTCACCCTGCGCCTGCGCAAAGGTCACAAATGGTCGGACGGCGAGCCCTTCACGACCGAGGATTTCCGGTACTGGTGGGAAGACGTTGCCAACAATCCGGAACTGGCGCCGAGCGGCCCGCCGGTCACGCTGCGGGTCAACGGCGAACTGCCGAAGGTCGAGGTCATCGACGAGGAAACGATCCGCTATGGCTGGTCGGCCCCCAATCCCCGGTTCCTGCCTGCCCTGGCAAGGGCGGCGCCGCTCTATATCTATCGTCCGGCGCATTACCTGAAAAAATACCATGCAGCCTACGGTGACCTGGCGCAGCTGAATGCGCAGGCCACTGAGTTGGGCCAGCGGGACTGGAGCGCCCTGCACAACAAACTCGACAATATGTACAAGAACGACAATGTCGAGCTTCCGACCCTGCAGCCATGGATGAACACGACCAGCGGCTCGGCGGAGCGCTTCATTTTCGAACGCAATCCCTATTTCCACAGGGTCGACCCGGACGGAAAGCAGCTGCCCTATATCGATCGCGTGGTCATGCAGATGGCCAATTCCAAGATCATTCCGGCCAAGACCGGGACAGGGGAATCGGACCTGCAGGCGCGGTATCTGCGTTTCGACAATTACACCTTCCTGCGCGAGAACCAGGAGCGTAACAAGTTCCGGACGCTGCTGTGGCGGATCGGCAAGGGTTCGCACCTGACTTTGTTCCCGAACCTGAATTCGGTCGACCCCGAATGGCGGAAACTGTTCCGGGACGTGCGGTTCCGCCGAGCGCTCTCGTTCAGCATCGATCGCGACGAAATCAACCAGGTAATCTATTTCGGCCTGGCCCTGCCGACGCAGAACACGGTTCTGCCGCAGAGCCCGTTGTTCAAGCCTGAATACCAGACCGCCTGGACCTCCTTCGACCTGAAGCAGGCCAACGCCCTGTTGGACGAACTGGGGCTGACGGAGCGGGACGGGGCCGGCCTTCGGCTTCTGCCGGACGGACGGCCGATGGAGCTGACCGTGGAGACGGCGGGCGAAAGCACCGAACAGACCGATGCGCTGGCCCTGATCCGCGACAGCTGGAAGAAGATCGGCATCGCCCTGTACATCAGCCCGTCGCAGCGCGACGTGGCGCGCCTGCGCATCTATTCCGGCGAGGCCATGATGTCGATGTGGGAAGGGCTGGAAAACGGGCTGCCCAGCGCCGATACGGTTCCCGACGAACTGGCCCCGACCCGGCAGGAGCAGTACCAGTGGCCGAAATGGGGCCAGTATGTCGAGACTTCCGGCAAGAGTGGCGAACCCGCGGATATGGACAAGCCGAAGGAACTCGGGGCCCTGCTGAATCAGTGGTATGCCACTACCGACCGCGAGGAGAAACGCGCAATCTGGCACAAGATGCTGCATATCTGGTCGGACCAGATATTCACCATCGGCATCGTAAGCGGCGTGATGCAGCCGGTCGTCGTGGATGCGAAACTGCGCAACGTTCCCGAAGAGGGCATGTATACCTGGGATCCGGGGGCGCATTTCGGCGTCTATGAGTCGGATTCTTTCTGGTTCGACAACTGAGGGGCAGTGAGGGGGGATGCTTCGCTATACGGTTCACCGGCTGGTTGTTATGGTTCCGACGCTGCTGGCCATCAGCGCCATGGTGTTCATCATCATCCAGCTGCCTCCCGGCGATTACCTGACAAGCTACATCGACGAACTGAAAAGCCAGGGGATCGAAGTCAGCCAGGACCGGATCGACTTCCTGAAAGAGCAATACGGATTCGACAAGCATCCGGTTGAACAATATTTCGTATGGGTCGTGGGGATGCTGCATGGCGATTTCGGCTATTCCTTCGAATTCAGCCTTCCCGTCAACGAGGTCATCGGCGACCGCATCCTGCTGACCTTCGTGGTGTCCTTCTCGACGATCATCTTTACCTGGGTCGTCTCCTTCGTCATCGGGACCTATTCGGCGGTCTATCAGTACAGCCTGGGCGATTACGCCCTGTCATTCCTGGGTTTCGTCGGGCTGGCGACGCCGAACTTCCTGCTGGCGCTGGTATTGCTGTGGCTGGCAAACGTCTATTTCGGCACCTCGATCGGCGGGCTGATGGACCCGGAATATCTCGATCAGCCCTGGAACTGGGCCAAGGCGGTGTCCGTTCTGGAACATCTGTGGATTCCCGTGGTGGTGATCGGAACCTCCGGCACGGCCGGCATGATCCGGCGCCTGCGCGCGAACCTTCTGGATGAGCTGCACAAGCAATATGTGGTGACGGCCCGGGCCAAGGGGCTGCATCCCTTCAAAATATTGATGAAGTACCCGCTGCGCATGGCCTTGAATCCGTTCGTCGCGGATATCGGCAATTTGCTGCCGCAGGTGATATCGGGCGCGGCGATCGTCTCGGTGGTGTTGTCGCTGCCGACCACCGGCCCGATGCTGCTCAGCGCATTGCAGAGCCAAGATATGTATCTTGCAGGTTCGTTCCTGATGGTGCTGGCCCTGCTTACCGTCATCGGCACGCTGCTGTCGGACCTTGCCCTGGCGCTGCTCGACCCGCGCATCCGGCTTGGCGGGGGGGCGCAGAAATGACGGACCGCGCCGACATCCCGCATTACGTAAACCCGGCGCCGTTCGACCCCCATTCGGTCACCGCGATCACGCCGGAACAGGAACGCTATTACACGGCGTCGCAATGGCAATTGATGTGGTGGCGCTTCCGGCGCCATCGCCTGGCGGTCATCAGCGGCGCCTTTCTGCTGGCGATCTATTTCTCGATCCTGATCAGCGAATTCATCGCGCCTTACGACCTGCATCATCGCAATACGCAGACATTGTTTGCGCCGCCGCAGTCGATACACCTGTTTCACGAGGGCGATTTCGTCGGACCCTTCGTCTATGGCTACAAGAAGTCGCTCGACATGGTGAAGCTGCAATGGACCTATGCGGATGATCCGGCAAAGCTGCAGCCGCTGCGCTTTTTCTGCGTCGGCGACTATCCCGGCAGCGGCTACGAATTCTGGGGCCTCATCGAGGGAAATTTCCATCTCGTCTGTCCGGCGGAGGGGGGAAGCTTCCATCTGATGGGAACCGACCGGCTGGGGCGCGATATGTTTTCGCGGATGGTCTATGGGGCGCGGATCTCGCTGACCGTGGGGCTGATCGGCATTACCCTCAGCTTTATCCTCGGGCTGGCGATTGGCGGCGCCGCCGGCTATTACGGCGGCGTGACCGATACCATTGTTCAGCGGTTGATCGAAATTATCAGATCTTTCCCGGAACTGCCTTTATGGATGGCGTTATCGGCGGCCCTGCCGGTTACATGGAGCCCGATTCTGGTCTATCTTGGGATTACCGTGATTCTGGCCCTGCTTGACTGGCCGGGGCTGGCGCGCGCGGT